>SCTT01000247.1 GCA_004322435.1 bacterium | reverse complement strand
GCTCTTCCGATCTCTGGCCCCGCAGCAGGCCGAATACGCGCGGACCATCCGCGGGGCCGGCGACGCGCTGCTCGGCGTCATCAACGACATCCTCGACTTCTCGAAGGCGGAGGCCGGCGGGATGACGCTCGAGGTGACGGACTTCGACCCGCGCGCGCTCGCCGAGGACGCCGTGGCCCTGTTCACGGGCAAGGCTAAGGAGAAGGGGCTGGCGCTCGCGGCCCGCGTCGACCCGAAGGTCCCGTCCCGGCTCCGGGGCGACGTCGGCCGGCTGCGGCAGATCTTGAGCAACCTGGTCGGCAACGCGGTGAAGTTCACCGACCACGGCTCGGTCACGGTCGAGGCGCGACTCCTGGATGAGGCCGAGGCCCGGGCCCGGGTACGCTTCGAGGTGCGGGACACCGGGATCGGCATCTCCCCGGAGGGCCGAGAGAGGCTCTTTAAGGCCTTCACGCAGGCCGACGCCTCGACCACCCGCAAGTACGGCGGCACGGGCCTGGGCCTGGCCATCTCCAAGAAGCTCGTCGAGGCGATGGGCGGGGACATCGGGGTCGACGCCGAGCCCGGGCGCGGCTCGACCTTCTGGCTGGAGGTCTCGCTCCCCGTCGGGGCGGCGGCCGACCCGGCGTCGGAGGCGAAGGCCCGGCGGAGCGTCCCGCCGCCGGTCGGGGCCTGGGGGCGGTCCAAGATCCTGGTCGCGGAGGACAACCCCATCAACCAGCGGGTCGTGCTGCTGCAGCTCGGGCAGCTCGGCTGCCGGGCCGACGTCGTCGCCGACGGCCGGGAGGCGGTGGCGGCGACCGCCGCCATCCCGTACGACATCGTCTTCATGGACTGCCAGATGCCGGAGATGGACGGGTTCGAGGCCACCGCCCAGATCCGCCGGCGCGAGGAGCGCCTCGGGCGGCGGACGGTCATCGTCGCGATGACCGCCAACGCGATGGAGGGGGACCGGGAGCGGTGCCTGGCGGCCGGGATGGACGACTACGTCCCGAAGCCGGTCCGCCCCGAGGCGCTCGCGGAGGCCGTCCGGCGCTGGTACAAGCCGGTCGACGCGGCGGCGGTGGCCGGGCTGCTCGCGTTGGGCGACGGGGCGATGTTCCGCGAGCTGACCGAGCAGTTCCTCGGCGACGCCGAGCGGCGGGCCGCCGAGCTGGGGAAGTCCGCCGCCGCCGGGGACTTCGAGGCGGTCCGGCTGACGGCGCACACGCTCAAGGGCTCCTCGGGGACGATGGGCGCGCGCGGGGTGCAGGACCTCTGCGGCCAGCTGGAGGCCGCGGCCGCCGCGAAGGACCTCTCCGGCGCCCCGAAGCTGCTCGCCGTCCTAGCCGGGGAGCTGGCGGCGGTCGCCGACGCGCTCCGATCCGCGGCCGCGAAGGCCTGAGCCCCCGTCCGGCGGCGCTCAGAGCCGTTCGAAGGTCGTCGTCCAGGTCCGGGGATTGAGGCGCACGCCGCCCGCCCCGCCCAGCTTCAGGTCGAAGTGGAACGCCCCGACGTCCGAGACGTTGATCATGTTCCCGATGATGTTCCCGTAGAAGACCTGGGTCAGGTCCACCTGGGCGAGCGGCGCCTCGACGTAGGCGTGCAGCGGGGTCGTGGAGTTCAAGTAGAGCTTGTCGGCCCCCTGGCCGTAGACGGCGAAGCGCGCCGGATAGCGGCTCGTGTTCATCGTGCGGCCCGCGGTCGAGGAGCTGGGCCCGTTCCAGTTGCCGTTGAGATAGACGGTCACGGCGCCCGAATCCGTGACGACCTTGAGCGTCCCTTCCACGACGACCTCGTTGAAGTAGTAGCGCCCGGGCATCAGCGTCGCCGTCACGCCGGAGGGCACCTTCACCTTCTTCGTCGCGGCGTTGTACACGCTCGCGGGGGTGAGGCCCGTGAGGTTGTCGTTGGCCGACGCGTAGGCGGCGCCGGAGTGGGAGGGCAGCGCGCCGGGCGCGCCGTACTGCGAGACGGTCCCTTCCACCGTCGCGGCCTTGGGGCCGGACCCCGAGGTGTAGATGACGTCCCCGCGCACGCGCACGCCCGCGCCCTCCTTGGTGACGACGCTGCCGTTCGACCAGATGTTCGCCCCGAATACGAACGAGGCCGGGTCGGGCGTGACGGAGGAGTCGTAGGCGTCGGCCGTCCCGTCCACCTTGTACTGGCTCCCGGCGCGGCAGAAGGCGCCTTCCGTGCCGACGGCCAGGGCGAAGACCGTCGCGACCCGGACGGTCTTGGCCGCGCGGCCGAAGAGGAAGATGGGTTTGGCGTAGCCCGTGGAGGCGATCTGAGGGGGGCTGTCGGTGGAGAGCTTGACGGTGTAATAGCCCTCGCCGAAGGGCTTCTTCGTGAATCCGGCCCGCCAGCCGGGGTTCTCCACCAGCTCGCGGAGCGCGTCTTCGACGCCGGCCTCGGCCAGCTCATGCGCCTGGGCGAGGCGCATCTGATAGACCGACTCCACGATCTGGTTCCGCGTCAGACGGTACACCGTGGCGCCCAGGATGGCGAGGACCGCCATGGCCAGGAGGCTCGACACCATCGCGGAGCCGCGGGAGTTCATGGGTTGTGGTTGCGCAGGCGCGCGCCGGAGAGGAAGCGGTACTCCCGCTGGCCGCGACGGCTCAAGACGACCTCGGTCGTCGCGAGCATGGCGGAGGCGGGCGTCGTGGACTCGATGACCCGGCCGGCGTCGTCGAAGTTGAAATAGGCCGCCCCAAGCCCGGTGACCCCCTTCGCGACCTCCTTCGAGACGCCGGAATGGGTGCGGGCGAGCGCGTCGTTGCCGAGCGCGTACGAGAGGGTCGAGGAGCCCGGCGCGGTCGCCGAGACGGAGCCGGCGGACAAGGACGTCACCGCCTCGGACTCGCGCAGGTCCCAGACGAGGCCCTTGCGCGGGCCGTCGCCCAGCAAGGCCTTGCGCGCGTTCGAGACGACGAAGGTCTGCCGCAGGGTGTAGTTCGAGGCTTGCATGCCGGCCTTGAAGATGCCGGCCACGCCCAAGGCGATCAGGGCCAGCACGGCCATCCCGACCACGGCCTCGATGAGGGTGAAGCCGCGGCTCATCGGTTGGCGAAGAGGGTGTCCAGGCAGACCGGCTTGGTCTGGGGCGCCGTGGTGCAGACGGTCACGCGCTTGCGGTGCGTCGGCCCGCCGACGGCGTTGAGGCCGGAGTCCACGAAGGCCACGGCGACGGTGCGGGAGTAGTCCTTGAAGGAGGCCAGCGGGCGCCCCACCGGGTCCGAAGGCGGGGACTCCGCCCAGGCGTTGAAGTCGTCGACGTCGTCGAAGGTGGCCTTGTCGGAGGCCGTCTCGCCCGCGTCGACCCCGAGCGGGCCGGGGTTGAGGACGGGTTTGGGCGGCACGGGGCTCGACTCGCCGAAGCGCCGCATCCGGACCTCCTCCAGCAGCTCGGTGGAGAGGTGCGTGGCGACGGCGACGCGCTCGGCGTTCTTGTTGGCCCGGACCGAGAGCACGAACAGCGGCATCAGGGAGACCAGGGCCAGGGCCAGGACGATGTAGGCGATGCTCGCCTCGACCAAAATGAAGCCCCGGCTCATTGGATGGCGTTGCCGAGCTCGAAGATGGGCAGCAGGATGGCGACCGCGATGCCGGCGACGATGAGCCCGAGCCCCACCACGAAGATGGGTTCCATCACCGAGAAGAGGTCTTTGATGGCGGTGTCCGTCTCGCTCTCGTAGTAGTCGGCCATCTTCGCGAGGGTCTCCGGCAGGGTGCCCGTCTTCTCCGCGTTGGCGACCATGTTCGCGACCAGCTCGGGGAAATAGGGGCTCTTCGCGAACGCCGAGGCGAGCCCGCGCCCCTCGCTGGCGCTGAGGTGGACCTGGACGAGGAGGTCGTGGAACACGACGTTGCCGGCGGAGGCCTTCGTCATGTCGAGCGACTTGAGGATGGGCACGCCGCTGGCGACCAGCGCGGCGAGGGTGCGCAGCGTGCGCGTCAGGACGATGTTCCGGACCAACGTCCCCGCGACCGGGAGGTCGAGCTGGAAGGTGTGGACGGATTTGACGTTCGCGGGGCGCGAGAGCCAGCTCGCGGCGTACCCCCAGAGCGCCGCGGCGGCTCCGACGTACCAGTACCAGGCGCCCCGCAGGTGGGCGCTCAGGCCCAGCAGGGCGCGCGTGGGGAGGGGGAGCTTCAGCTCGAACTGCGAGAAGACCTCGGCGAAGGTCGGCATGATGAAGAGCACCAGGAAGGCGACGACGGAGAAGGCCGTGACGACGACGATGGCCGGGTAGAGCACGGCGGAGCGGACCTTCCCGCGCAGCTCCCTCTGGAACTGGAGGTAGGCCGCGAGGCGCTCGAGCATCGTGTGCATGTTGCCCGAGGCCTCGCCGGCCGCCAACAGGCTCACGTAGACCTCGTCGAAGACCTTCGGGTAGCGCGCGCAGCACTGCGACAGGCTCGAGCCGTGCTGGACGCCCCGGCCGATGTCGAGCAGGATGGCCTTGAAGGTCGGGTCCCCCTGCTGGCGGGCCAGCGAGGTCAAAGACTCCATGAGGGGCAGCGCCGTGCGGACCATGATGGCCAGCTGCGAGGTGAACATCGCGACCGCTTCGAGAGGGACCGTCCGCTCCCGCGCGCCGGCGAGGGCCGAGAGCGAGGCGGCCGAGGGTTCCGCCGCGGCGGCCGCCTCCTCGGGGGAAGGCTTCTCGGCCGTCGCGTCCACCAGGAAGAACCCCTGCCCGCGCAGGGTCTCGGAGAGCGCCTTGACGTCCGAGGCGTCCGCCTCGCCGGAGGTCTTGGAGCCCTTCGCGTCGAGCGCCTGATAGCGGAAGCGCGGCATCGTCAGGCTTCCGTGTCGCGGGTGGCGCGCATGACCTCGGCCAGGGAGGTCATGCCTTGGGCGGCCTTTTCGAGCGCGTCCTGCTGGAGCGTGCGCATCCCGCTCTTCTGGGCGGCGGCGAGCAGGTCGTCGGGCGAAGCCCGGCGGAGGATCATCTCGCGCGCGGCCTTGTCCACCTGGAACCACTCGTGGACGGCGAAGCGGCCGGAGAATCCCGTGTTGAAGCACTCGCCGCAGCCGGGGGCCGTGTAGTACGGGC
>SCTT01000246.1 GCA_004322435.1 bacterium | reverse complement strand
GCGGCGGCCAGGAGGGGAGGGACGCACCAGGCCAGTGCGAAACGCAGGCCCGGCTCGGCGAGGATGCGCCGGACGCCGAGCGCCGTCAGCGAGGCGGCGAGGAGCAGGGCGACCGGGTATGAGAAGCCGTCGCGGGCCATCGCGTCGCAGAAGCGGGCCAGGATGCGGGGGTCGAACGGCGAGCCCGTGGCGTAGTGGGAGGCGATGTCCCCCGCCGACGCGCGGACCGTGTAGCCGGCGACGTAGACCAGGTTCGGGCCGTACCAGGTGAGCGCCAGGGCGGCCGCGACGGCGGCGAGGGTCTTCACGGGCCCTTCGAGCTCGCGCCAAGGGGCGCGGCGCTCATAGAGGGTCAGGGCTAGGGGGCCGACGAGGGGGAGAGGGAACAGGACCTTGGTGAGCATCCCGAGCCCCGTCAGCACGCCCAGGCGGGGCGCCTCCTCCGGCCGGCGGAGGGCGTCCGACTCGGCCCAGCGCCAGAGGAAGGCGGTCGAGAGCGCCGCCAGCCAGGTCTCGACGAAGTAGAGGCGCGAGAGGGCGGCGACCATCGGCATCAGGAGCGCCAAGGCCGCGGCGAGCGCGCCGGCGGCGGGCGAGAAGAACTTCCGCCCCAGGCCGTAGAGCGCCCGGGCCAGCAGGCAGAGGGCCGCCAGGTTGGCCAGGCGCGCGGCGGCATAGGACGGGCCGAGCACGGCGTAGAGGGGCAGCGGGAGCACGCAGACCAGGGGGGCCTTGAAGCGCAGCGCCGTGACGTATTCGCGCGCGAAGTCCGAGAAGTGGAACGCGGAGAGCGCGTTCCAAAGGCGGAAGCTGACCTCGAGGTACCAGGCCTCGTCGAAGGAAGGCGGGGCGTCGTGGTGGAGGATGTGCCAGGCCGAGGCGGCGCAGCCGGCCGCGGCGGCCGCTGCGGCGGCCCAGGCGGGTCGAGGAGGGTTCATCGGGCGCGCTTCAAGCGGCGGACCGCCCAGACGGCGGCCAAGGGGACCGCGGCGGAGAGGGGCTGCAGGCGGTGGCGCGAGGCGCTGCCGAGGTCGAACTCGAAGAGGGCGGCGGCGGGCGTCACGCAGACGACGAACGCCGCGAGCACCCAGGCGCCCGGCCGGCGGCGTTCCCGCCAGAAGCCCGCCGCGGCGGCGAGGAAAGCCAGCAGGACCGCGAGGTTCTCTCCGGCGGCGAGGATGCGGCCGGGCTTGGCGGCCAGGGGGTAGAGGCCGGGCAGCGGCATGAACAGCTCGTAGAAGGAGGCCTTCGGCAGGAAAGCCGCGATGTCCCACCAGGACTCGAACCGGGCCTCCGGGAAGAACTCGGTCTCGATCTCGCGGTGGGAGGTCTCGCGCGACCAGACTCGGCTGCCGTGCATGCGGACCTGGCGGTACTCGCTGATGCCGCGCGGAGAATCCGGGCGGACCTCGGAGCCCGGGCGCTGCGTGGAATCGACCGGCCGCACGACGGCGGGTACGCCCGTCTCCGTCCCGTGCAGGAGCGGGGTCAGGGAGGTGCGGGCGCCCCGGTAGAGCAAGCCGCCCGCCGCCGCCGCGACGAGGAGGGCGGCGGCCGTCTTGGCCGCGGCGCGGCCTCGGCGCGCGAGGAGGGCGGCCCCCCCCGCGGCGGCGGCGAGGAGGTAGAAGGCCGAGAGGTGGGGCCGCAGGAAGGCGCTCAGGGCCGTCGCGACGGCGCCGCAGAGCAGGGCGGCGGCGCGCGGCGCGGGGGCGCGAGCCCGGAGCGCGAAGACCCACGAGGCGAGGACCAGCGCCAGCAGCAGGAGGCCGGGGGCCTCCTTGAAGTTCTGCGCGGTGAAGAAGACGTGCGACGGCCAGGCCGCGGACAGCAGGGCCGTCAGCAGACCGGCCCGGCGGCCGAAGAGGACGGCCGCCGCCGCGGACCAGACGACCGCGCAGAGGGCGCCGAGCAGCGCGTTGACCAGCTTCGGGACGATGAGGGCGGGGAGCGCCGCTTTGTAGAGCGCGGCGACCCACAGCGAATACGCTTCGGTGCCGGGCCCTAGGAA
>SCTT01000245.1 GCA_004322435.1 bacterium | reverse complement strand
CGGAAGACCCGGAGCCGAAGGCGTTCCCGGCGCGGATGCCCCGGATGGCGGAGGGCTGGGCGTCGATGAGGGAGTCGATGTAGACCGACGCCCCCTCCGCCAGAGCGGCGACGGCCCCTCCCGCGGCGTCCAAGAGCTCGTAGCCGGTGGCGCCCGGGGTCTGGTCCCAGCTCCAGACGACCGCGCCGGAGGCCCCGGCGCCCCGGAAGCCGCTCACCGAGCCGGGCGCCGCCGGCGCCGCAAAGCGCAGGTCGCGGGACGCGAAGCCGCCGGCCGGCACCGTGATGGGGCCGAAGTCGGCCGCGAAGAGCTCGCCGGCGTCGTGGTCGCGGTTGTGGTTCAAGTCCACGAAGGCCAGGACCGAGTAATCCGCGCCGGGGCGCAGCGAGTCGAGGAAGTAAGGGACGCGCGTCCCGGCAGGGGCGTCGGCGACGTACTGGAACGCGCGGTTCTCGGGGGAGAACTCCGGCGTGCCGGGGCGCCCGTGCGCCGCGACGACCACGACGTCGGCGCCCGCCGCGGGGGTCTCGAAGACCAGTTCGCCGGAGATGCCGCCCCGGTCGGTGAGCGTCAGAGGAATGCCGGAGACCGACCCGCCGGCCGGCACGAAGATAGGGACCAGCAGGGAGCCGTAGTCGGAGATGACCAAGGCGCTCGACGGGACCGCGGCATAGGCGCCGACCGGCTCGGGCCCGTCGGGACGGTCGTTGAAGTTCCCGTCCCGGAAGCCGACCAGGTAATACGTCGCGGGCGTCAGCAGGTTGGCGATGGAGAACGCGCCGGGCGCCGTCTGCGACGAGCCTCCCAGGAAGGTCACCTCGCGCTCGAAGTCGGTGGTCGTGGTCACCCCGAGCTGGAACGGCCCGAAGGTCATGACCCCGCCGTAGGACAGGGTCCCCGAGACCGAGCCGAGCCCGCTGTAGACCGTCAGGTCGACGGTGGCCGTGGAGCCGATCGGCGGCGAGAACATGTCGAAGGTCTTGCCGCGGTGCGTCGGGTCCGAGTTGACGTACGCCTCGACGGCGAAGTATCCGCCGAAGGGGACGTGCAGCTGGTAGGCATAGCTGGTGGTCCCGCCCAGGAGCGTCACCGTCGCGGTGCTCACGACCGGGCTGCACCCGGGCGGCGCGAACTGGCAGTCCTGCATCAAGTTCACCGTCAGCGGCCCGGTCAGGCCGCCTTGATAGGAGATGGTCCCCGCGACCGCCGACGTCGTCGAGCCGGAGACCGTGATGAGAGCCGTCACCTTGCCGCTGTTGTTGAAATAGTCGCCCGGGACGTCGTTGGCCGACAGATGCACGCCGAAGTCGTTGCGGGCGGTGAGGGTCGTCCCCGTCCCCACGGCCACCCAACCGTCGCCGGCGCTGACGAGGACCGCGCCGACGCGGTTCCCGCGCGCGAGCGTCGGCTGGGATTCGGTCCCCGCCAGGCCCGAGACGCCGGTCGTCTGGCCGTTGAAGGTCCAGGTCCCGAGCGCCACGACGTGCACCAGCTGTCCGGGGGCGGGTTCGAGGCCCGTATAGTAGCCGCCGCCGCCGAACGCATCGCCCTCCGTCTGGGCCCGCACGGTCCACCCGATCTGCGCCGACGTCGCGATGGGGTAGACGCCCTGGTCGGCCATCTGCCCGGCGGCC
Organism: bacterium; assembly: GCA_004322435.1. Lineage (GTDB taxonomy): Bacteria > Elusimicrobiota > Elusimicrobia > UBA1565 > UBA1565 > SCTT01. Next base: position 38 of record SCTT01000245.1, on the reverse strand, counting down.
AGCAGGAAGTAGTTGCTCGTGGCCAGCGACAAGGACAG
>SCTT01000244.1 GCA_004322435.1 bacterium | reverse complement strand
GATCTAAAATGAACTGCTTGTAGTCGCCGGCGTCGATGAGGCCGCGGAGCAAGGTGGCCGCGCCCCAAAGATAGGCCTCGAGCTCCTGCTTGGTGATGCGTTCACTCACTTGAGCTAGTCCCCCTCAGCCATGAGCTTCTCGAGCTTGGCCTCGGCCTTGCGGCAGTCGGCCAAGGCGGCTTTGAACTCCGCTATCGCCTGGGGCAAAGGGGGAATGTCCTCGCTTAAGGGCGGCAGGACATAGCGCGAAATGTTTAGGGTCCAATCCTCGGCCGCGATATCCTTGACGGCGACAACGCGGACCTTGTCGGGCACGTCCTGAAAGCCGTGATGCCAGCGCGCAATCTCACGCACGTGCTCAGGGTCGAGGAAATTCTGCGCGCGCCCCTTGCGGAACAGCGCCGAGGCGTCGGCGATCATGATTTTTCCCCGCCGGGTGGTGGATTTGCGCTTGCGCAGCACCATAATGCAGGCGGCTAGGCCCGTCCCATAGAAGAGGTTTGGGGCCAAACCTATGACCCCCTCAATGAGGTCCGCCTCTAGGAGCTTCCGGCGGATTTCGCCTTCAACGCCCTTCCGAAAGAGGGCGCCCTGGGGCAGAACTACCGCCATGCGGCCCGAGACCTCGGCCATGGACTTAACCATGTGCTGGACCCAGGCATAGTCGCCACTGCTGGAGGGAGGCATGCCGGCGAAGTTTCGCCCGAAGGGATCGTTGGACCAGACCTCTTCGCCCCATTTCTCCAGGGAGAACGGAGGATTAGCGATCACGCAGTCGAACGCCGCGAGGCGGTCTCCATCGTAGAAGGCGGGGTTGCGGAGGGTGTCGCCGCGGATGATCTGGAAGTCCTCGATGCCGTGCAGGAAGAGGTTAATCCTGGCGATGGCTGATGTCGTGAGATTCTTTTCCTGGCCGAAAAGCCGGCCCCAAAGGCCCTTGGCGTCGCCGTGGCGCTCCTTGACGTGCTGAACCGCAGCCAACAGCATGCCACCCGTCCCGCAGGCGGGATCGTAGATGCTCTCGCCCTCCTTCGGATCGAGAATTTCCACCATGAGCCGGACCACGCTGCGCGGGGTGTAGAATTCCCCCGCCTTCTTATTGGTCGCGTCAGCGAATTTCTTGATCAGATACTCGTAGGCGTCGCCCAACACGTCCGAGGCCACGCCCCGGTTGCCTAGGGCGAGCCTTGAAAAATGCTCGATAAGGTCCTTGAGCAAGGCGTCCGACAGCCGCTCCTTGTTGGTCCACTGCGCGTCGCCGAACACACCATAGAGCGTCTTGGGGTTCGCCTTCTCGATCTCGCGCAGGGCGCGCTGAAGCGCGGTGCCCACGTTCGACGGGCGCGCGCGCACGTCGCGCCAATGGCAGCCTTTCGGGATCTGAAAGCGGTGGGCCTCAGGAAACTCGGCCAACTCGGGGTCGCCCATCTCTCGGGCAACTTCCTGGATCTCCTCGTCCCAGACGTCGCACATGCGTTTAAAAAAGAGAAGCGGGAAGATGTAGGTCTTGAAGTCTGCGGCATCGACCGGGCCCCGAAGGATATTGGCGGACTCCCACAGGTGGGACTCAAGCTCCCCAACCGAGGCGGGTTCGACGGCGGCGCGACTCGCCGGAGGGTTGCCGCTTGTTGATTCGGTGGTCGCCGCGGGCTTGGCCGGCTTGGAGATCATCCTAGGCGCACGCGGCATTCGCCCTCTTGTACGATCTTGAGTTTCCGTGGTGCGCCCTTTCCGTCAAAATCGTTTTCTTCGTCGGCTCAAGCACGCAGTCAATCCGCAGTAGCACCGTGAACGGCAAAATGACGTTGCTGTACTCCGACTGCTTGTAGTCGACCCGGAGCAGATTGGCAACTGACCAAATGAATGAGGAGAGATTCGTATCGGCCACGCCCGCCTAGTTTAGCAAGGGAACCGGGGAGCCTGAGTCTCCTGTTGGCCATACCCCCCCAGCGCGGATGATTACCGAAAGGAGATGAACGAATTGGATATCACGGATTGTGATATCCAATAGGGCGTCATGGGCGGCCGCTTCCCGTCCGATTTCATAATCAGCCTGACCCCCGCGGAATATCGCCTTCTAAGATTCCAAATTGGAATCTTAGAGGCCGGCCGCCTAGGTCCCGAGTCCCTCTCAGGCTGGGCCCAAAGCGCGGTCCGGGCGGCCCATACAACCTGGGCCGAAATACGCCGCCGGGTTAGCCCTGAGACCCATACGGCCAACCCCGGTCTCTGGTAACTTATGGTCATGAAGCGCAGCGGTTCCATCCTCTGGATCGTCTTCCTGCTGGCGGCCCTCGTCGTGGGGCCCGCCGTCATGCTGCGCCGCACCGCCGTGAAGGTCGAGAACCCCACCCTGAGCGAGACCATCGCCCAGGAGCAGCTCTTGGACGCGCCCGCGGACATCAAGGGCAGCGTCCCCACCGCCGCCTCCGACGACTCGTCGGTTATCGAATAGTTCATAAGTTACCGCTATACTTCCGGGCATGACCCCGGGACTGGCGCTCGCCCTGCTCTTGGCCGCGCCCGCCGGCGCGCAGGGGCGCAACACCTATATCGCGGTGGGCACCGCGACGCGCAGCGGCTACGAGGAGCTGAGCGTCGTCGGCTGGGGCGAGGGCTGTTCGGTCGCGGTCAAGTACCTGCGCTACTCCCCGGAGGGCCAGGGCCTGCGCGGCGTCCCCGACGCCTTCCGCATCGGGACCATCACGCTGGCGCCGGACGCCGCCGAGCAGTCCGTGCGCTGGACGCTGTCCTCGGAAGGCGGGCGCGGGTGGTCGGCCGAGGACATGGCCGCCGCCGCGGCGCGGCTGCGCGACGAGGGCCGCCACGACCGCTCGGGCACGCTCGAGCGGCTGCGCGCGGGCCGCGTGGCCGACCAGCCGGGCCTCGAGGCCCTTTTGACCTCGACGGCCGTCTTCCAGTCCGACCCCCCGCTCGGGGGCTTCCCGGAGCGCTACCGGTTCTCGGGCGTCCACTACTCCCCGCTCGTCTCCTGCGGGCTCTTCGACTTCGTCGACCCGCGCTCGCCGCGCGACGGCCACCGCCTGGTCCTGGCGCGCCTGCCCGAGCCGGGCGTCCGGCGCTCCCGCGCCCGCGCCCATGTGTCGAACGCCCTCCTCTTCTACCGCAACGAGGGCGACCTGACCTCGGCGGAGGCCGAGCTCGCGGTGGCCTCCGCGATGGACCCGCAGTACGCGCTGGCGCGCTACAACCACGCCCTCCTCTTGTCCCTGCACGGCCGCTTCAACGAGGCCCTCGAGAGCCTCAAGGCCGCCGTCAAGCGGGACGGCGAGTACGCCGTCCAAGCGCGCAAGGCGCCCGAACTCGAGGCCCTTAAAGACGACCCGCGTCTGGCGGCCGTGCTGGCCGCGGCCCCCCCGCCGCGGGAGCGGCGGCCGCCCCCCGGAGCCCCCGAAAAGCCTAAGCCGGAGCGCAAGAACGCCGAGCCGGTCCGCCGCCACTATTGAAGGGGGGGCGTTATTCCGCTATAATGCCGTCGACGGCGAGGATTTCCGCCCTTTTGCCCCGGCGACCAGGGAGCTAAGAGGGTTCAGCACGGAAGCCGCGCCGAGCGCGGCTTTTTTCATGTCAGAACTCATCTCTCTCCTTAATAAGCGCATCCTCATCATGGATGGCGCCATGGGGACCCAGCTGCAGGCGCTGGACCTCAAGGCCGCCGACTTCGGCGGGGCCTCCCTCGAGGGCTGCAACGAGAACCTGGTCCTGACCCGCCCGGACGCCATCAGCGCCATCCACGCCGCCTATTTCGAGGCCGGCGCCGACATCGTCGAGACCAACTCCTTCGGGGCCGTGCGCCACGTGCTGGCCGAGTACGGCCTGGAGGACAAGACGCTCGAGATCTGCCGGGCCTCGGCCAAGCTCGCCGCCGCCG
>SCTT01000243.1 GCA_004322435.1 bacterium | reverse complement strand
CCGGACGGACGTTCCATTGGCTGGCGGCGTCCACCCCTTGGGAGGCGGCCCTCGAGTGGGGACGCTCCTCGCTGCGCGTCGTCGCGGAGCGCCCCGTCTGGGGCCTCGGGCTCTGGCTCTTGGCCGCCTGGGGGGCGCTGGGCGCGCGCGCCCGCCTCGAGCGGACGGCCCTCGTCCTCTGGGTCGGGGCGTACGCCGTCCTCACTTTGGCCTACGAGCCCTGGAACATCGACTACCGCATCATGGACCTGCTGCCTTTGTGGGCCGCCGCGGCCGGCGCCGTCATCCCCGCCGGCGCCCGCGTCCTCGCCCTCTACGCCGCCGTCCTCGGCGGCGCGAACTTCGTCTGGAACCTGGGCCCGGTCTCGCGCCTCGAGACCAACCGCCCGCTCCAAAAGACCCTTTGGCTGCGGGAAGTCCTCCCCGCACAGGCCTGGGTCACCGCCCTCTCCATCGAGGAGGTCTACATCCCGTATTTCACGCACCGGCGCACGCTGAACCTCCGCTGGCTCGTCGGGCGGGAGCCGCTCTTGCAAGAGCGCGTCGCGGGCCTGCTGGCCGCCGGGGAGCCCGTCTACGTCACCTCGGACCACCTCGAGCAGGGCTGGGAGGCCGCGTTCGCGCCGTTTCAACGCCTCGAGGTCGCGCGGTCGGGAGAGGTGCGCCTCTACAGGTTGAAGGGGAAGCCGAAGGGCAGCCTGTAGAAGAGGGTGAAGGCGGCCCCGCCGCTCAAGAAGGGGCCGAAGGGGATGGGGTCGCGGCGGCCGAGGCGGCCGGAGGCGATGAGCCAGACGCCGTGCGCGGCGCCGGCGAAGGACGCCAGGACCATCGTGTCGAAGGCCCCGAGCGCCCCCGTCCAGGCGCCGACGCCCATCAAGAGCTTGATGTCCCCGCCGCCCATCGCCTCGCGCCCGAACGCCTTCTCTCCCAAGGCCGCCACCGCCCAGCACAGCCCCAGGCCGAAGACGGCGCCGCCCGCCGAGGCCGCCAGCCGCCCCAACGCGGCGTCGCCGAGGGTGGGGTTGAGCGGCGCGAACACGATGCCGGCGGCCGCCAGGCCCAGCGAGAGCTCGTCGGGGATGAGGAAGGTGTCGCAGTCGATGAAGGCCACGCAGCTCAAGGCCGTCAACGCCCCGGCGGCGGCCCCGGCCCAGCCCCACTGGCCCTCCCAACGCCACCACACCGCGGTGAACGCGGCCCCGGTCAAGAGCTCGACGAGCGGATAGCGCCAGGAGATGGGCTTCTCGCAGTTCCGGCAGCGGCCCCGCAGCAGCACCCAGCTTAAGACGGGGATGTTGTCGTAGGCGGCCACCGCGCGGCGGCAGCGGGGACAGTGGGAGCCGGGCCGCACCAAGGAGCGCCCGCGCGGCAGGCGGTGGATGACGACGTTCGAGAAGCTGCCCAGGCACAGGCCCAAGAGCGCCCAGAACGCCCAGCCGGCGGCCGCGAAGGCCGCCGCCGCGTCCGGGTCCGAGGTCGAGATCAAGGCGTCCATTCGGATTTTCGACGACGACGCATTCTACCTCATCGGACCCGCTCGCCGGGGGAGGGCGCCTGGAAAAAAGAAGGCCCCCGGCCTGCGGCCGGGGGCCCCTAGACTTAGGCCTCGCTCAGTACGTGGTCCAGGCCGAGCCCTTCGTGTCCGTGTGGGTGCAGTTGACCCACAGCGTCCCGTAGTTGGCGTTGCCCGTCACGTTGTTGTAGCGCCAGCCGCCGGCCGCGTTGTCGTC
>SCTT01000242.1 GCA_004322435.1 bacterium | reverse complement strand
GCTCTTCCGATCTCCTCGAGGTGCCCGAGCTTGAGATGCCCCACGCTCTTGAACATGAGCGCCCCCACGAGGACCAGCACCGGCGCGGTCGCGTGCGCGGGCACCATCGCGGCCAGCGGCGCAAGAAACAGGCAGGGCAAAAAGCACAGCCCGGTCACCAAAGCCGTGCGGCCGGTCCGGCCGCCCGCCTCGATGCCGGAGGCGCTCTCGATGAAGGCGGTGCCCGACGAGGTGCCGACGAGCCCCGCCCCCAAGGTCGCGAAGGCGTCGACCACCAGGCCTTCTTTGAGGCGCAGGGGCTCGCCCTTGGCGTCTACGAGCCCGCAGGCCTTCGACACCCCGACGAAGGTGGAGATGGAGTCGAAGAGGTCGGTGAAGAGGATGGAGACGACCGCCGGCCACAGCGCGGGCGCCAGCGCTCCCTTAAGGTCCAGCGCCCCCAGGCCGGAGAAGTCCGGCGCGGTGACGAGGGCCTCGGGGGCCTGGACCCACCCGGCGAGCCAAGCGAGCGCGGTGACGAGGCCCATCCCCGCGAGGAAGGCGAAGGGGTTCTTGCGCCGCAGCAAGGCGACCATCAGCGCGAGCCCCGCGAAGGAGGCCAGGGACTTGGGTCCCAGCGTCCCCATGCGCACGAAGGTCGCGGGGTCGGCGACGATGAAGCCCATGTTTTTCAACCCGATGAAGGTCAGGAAGATGCCGATGCCCGCCGCGGCCGCGGTGCGCAGGTTCTCCGGGATGGCGCGGGCGACCTGGGCGCGCAGCGGGGTCACCGACAGGACGGTGAAGAGGACGCCCGCCCAGAACACGATGCCGAGCGCGGTCTGCCAGGGCACACCCTGCCCGAGCACGATGGAGTAGGCGAAGAAGGCGTTGATGCCCATGCCCGGCGCGACGCCGAAGGGCAGGTCCGCGTAGAGGCCCATGAGCAGCGTCATAGACGCCGAGAGCAGGACCGTCGCGGTCATCACCGCGTTAAACGACATCCCGGTCCCCGGCGCCGCGAGGATGGCGGGGTTCACGACCACGATGTAGGCCATCGTGAAGAAGGTGGTCAGGCCGGCGGCCGCCTCGACGCGCCAGGCGGGCTTGGCGGCGGTCACTTCGCCCCCGGCAGCGGGTGCCGCTTGAAGAACTCGAAGAGGAGCGGCTCGAAGGCGACGTCGCGGCTGGTGCGCCCGACCACGCGCGGGAGGTAGATCTCCGCGTTGGGCCAGGTATGGCCGCCGCCGGTCACCTTATAAAGGAGGACCTCCGCGCCGGCCTTGCAGTTGCGGCGCGCCTCCAAGGACCAGCGCGTGCCGTCGTCGGCGGCGTCCGGCAGGTCTTCGCGGACGGGCTCGCCCGAACAGCCGTCCAACGCCGCCCACTTGGCGGCCGTCTCGGGGACGGTGAGCTTGCGCCCGCGGGAGCGGCCCAGGAGCTTCACCTCGCGCCCGTCCCAGGGGATGAGACGGTCCTCGGTGCCGTTGACCATCAGGACCGGCACCGGCCGCGGCGGCTTGCAGGAGGCCGCCGCGATCTCGCCTAAAGAGGACGCGATGACCCCGATGGCCGCCCAACGCCCCCCGTCCCGGCAGGCGAGGGCGTGGGACATGAAGCCGCCGTTCGAGATGCCGGCGGCGTAGAGGCCCTTCGGGTCGGCCACGCCGTCTTTGACGAGTCGGTCGGCCAGGGCCGTCAGAAAACCGTGGTCGTCGGCCTTGCTGCCGATGCCGCGTCCGTCGTTCCAGGCCTTCTTGACGCCTTCGGGATAGACGATCGCGAAGCCGGCCGCCGCCGCGGCGCGGTCGAGGTCGTGGTGGACGTGCGTGACGAAGCCCTCCCCCGTCCCGCCGCCGCCGTGGAGCGCGAAGAGCACGGGGCGCGGGTACGGGCCCGAGGCGGGCTTATAGAGGTGCCAGGTGCGCGTGAGGCCGCCGTGCTCCATGGACTTCGTCTCGCGGGTGCCGGGCGGGACGACGTCCGCCGCCGCGGCCGCCGAGAGGAGCAGGGTCAGGAGGGTTCCCACGCAGGGATTTTGGCACAAAGACGGGGTCTAGAAAACTTCGCACGGAGGGGCCATCCTATGGCGTGGCTCCGCTCCTGCCGCTGCTCTTCGCGCTGTCGGCCGCCGCCGCCGAACCCGTGACCCTCGTCTTCCCGTCGGGGGGCCGCCTCTCGGGCGTGCTCCTCGAGGACTCGGGCGGCGTCTACGTCCTCGAGCGCGACGGCGGCCAGCTCGAGTTCCCCCACGAGGCGGTGGCCCGGGTCCTCCACGAGCCGAACCCCGAGGCCGCGGCCCGCGCCCGCGAGTCCGCCCTTCCCGCCGGGGACGCCGCGGGGCTCTGGGCCCTGGCCCGCTACTGCGCCGACAACGGGCTGACCGCCAGGGCGCGGCGGACCGCCGAGCGGGTGCTGACCCTCGAGCCGACCCACGCCGAGGCGCGCGCCTTCCTCGGCTACGAGCTGGTCTTCGGTCAGTGGCTGCGCGGCGAGGAGCTCACGCGCGCGAAGGGCTGGGTCCGCCATGAGGGCAAGTGGATGACGCTCGCGCAGCGACGCCGGCTCTTGGAAGAGGAGTCGGAGGCCGCCCCGCGCCCGCCTCCGCCGGTCTACGACGGCCTGGCAGCGGCCATCAACAGCCTCGCGCGCCGACTCGCGGAGCCGCGGCAGCCCGACGTGACCCGGATGGTCTACTTCGACGGCGGGGCGTTCGCGCGGGCCAACGCCCGGCACGCCCGCCGGCGCCTGGGACGGCGCGACGAGGACGAGGAGCAGGGCGCCCAGCCCTGGCGCCCCGTGCCGTTCTCGCCCGGCTACTCCGTGTTGGGCATCCCCCCGATGGACCCCGTCGGGTCCCGTTTCGGGTTCTGAAGCAGGCGCCGCTCCCCCAGAAGGGAGATGGGCGCGTCCCCCAGGCTACGCCGCTGTCATCGGATGCAACATAACTACGCGACGCGCTTCGCGTAGTTATGTTGCGTCGCGCGGCAGGCGTCGCTGAATCCTCGGGAACTGGGGGAGACGATGCCCTTGCAACCCCCAGGTTTCCCCTCTACCCTAACTCCATGAAGGGCCTCCCGGCTCTCCTCCTTCTAGCGGCATCTCCCGCCGCCGCGGACCCGGCGCCCGCCGTCCCGGAGCCGGCCGCGCTGGTGCAGCAGCTTAAAGACGGCGCGGACGCCGACCTGCCGGAAGAGCTGCGCCACGACGCGCGGGGCGCCCCCGTGCCGGCCTGGGACCAGCTCGTGCGGGGAGACCGCGCCGCGCATCTGCGGCGCATCCTCGGCGGTTCGGACGCCGAGGCCAAGGCCCGCTTCGGGTCCTGGTCGCCCGAAGTGCGGCGGGCCTTCGGCCTCTTCCTAGACAAGTTCGACAACGAGGGTTGGCTGGGCGTGGTCGGGCCGCTCCTGCAGGACCCCTGGCAAGACACCGTGGTCTTTAAGCCGGTGGAGGGGCCCTATGGCGGGCTGGCCAAGGTCCTTTCGGACAAGCCCGGCCAATACACGGAAAACAGCCTCGGCAACGGGGCGGCCGCCTACCTCACCGCCTGGAACCACAAGAACTGGACGCGCGGCTGGATGGAGAACGACGTGCCCAACGCCTGCCTGCACGTGGGCCTGACGGACGCGGGCGCCGCGGAGGCGCATTTCGAGGCCTACAACCCGCTCTTCACGAACGGCGCCGCCAAGGCCGACGTCGTCTGGGCTCCGCTCTTCGGCTCGCTCAACGCCCGCCTGATGGCGCAGCACAAGCGCTGGGAGGACCCGCCCAACAACGCGCGCTCGCGGACCTCGGCCAACTTCTACCACCTCATGAAGGGGCGGGTCCCGCTCTCGTTTTAGGGGTAGCGCGCCCGCAGCCAGCCCGAGAACGCCCCGCGCTCGCGCGCCTCGAAGCCCGCGCCCGTGGCCATGAACTCCAAGGACTGCGCCAGAGACCGGCGCGCGGTGGGCTCCATGTTCTGGGGGTCGGCGAAGAACGCCTCGGCCTCGGCGCGGATCCCCAGGTCGTGCACCCCGCCCAGCCCCTCGATGATGACCGCCGCGGCGCGCGGGCCGGCCTTCGCGCGGATGGCCGCCCAGTTGGCCTTGAGATAGCCCCAAGCCTCGCGGTTGACGGCGGAGTTGCGCAGCAGCACGACCCAGGGTTTCCAGAAGTCCTGCGGCCGCACCGCCTCCGTCATCGTGTAGTCGGCCGTGGCCCGCGCGAGGCCTTTGTCGCGGAAGGCGGCCAGCGCGCGCAGCAGCTGGTCGCGCTGTTCGGGGGTCTTGGCCTTGGCGACCTGGGCCATGAAGAGCTCGTAGAGCTCGCGCCCGCCGCGCCGCGCCGCCAAACCCAACAGCGGCCCCACCAAGGTCGGTTCGACCTGCGACGGGTTCACGGCGGCCGCGCGGGCGCGCCGGTCCAAATCCGCCGCGAAGGCGGCGTCCTGGGACGCGCGCCCGTAGGCGGCCAGCGCCGAGGCACGGGCGATGTTGTCCTCGTCGCCCTCGAGCTTGTCGTAGCCCCAGTCTTTCCAGCGCGGGCCCAGAAGCTCCTCGGCGAAACGTGCGAAGCGCCCCGCGTCGGCCTCGTCCAAGAAGCCGTCCTGGAGCTCGACGAGCGCCGCGGCGGTCTTCTCGGTCATCGGCCGGCCGGCGTCTCCCTTAAAACGCGTCAGGGACTCCAAGAAGCGCGTCAGCGGGGAGCTGCCCGCCTGGGCCTCGGCCCAGAGGTTGCCGAGGAGGCCGGTGCGCTCGACGCCCGCCAGGCCCGCCGAAAGGTCCGCGGGGAGCGCCGCGAGCAGCGCCTCGTCGAGCCCCACCCGGAAGAAGCCGGTCTCGGCCTTGTTCGGGTAGACCCAGGCCACCGGCCCGGCGCCGGGCAAGGTCACCTCGGCGGTCTCGCCGTCCAGAAGGACCGTGTGGGTCCGAAGCTTGCCGCCGCGCTCGTAGGCGAGCTGCACCGGGACGGCCCAGCGCCCCGCCTCGGGGCGCCCGTCCGAGGTGAAGCGCTTCTGCGTCAGGCGCAGGCGGGAGCGGTCGGGCGAGAGCGACTCGACCTTCACGAGCGGGTAGCCGGGCTGGCCCAACCAGTCGCGCGCGATGCGGCCCACGGGCTTGCCCGAGGCCTCCTCGAGCGCGGCCCACAGGTCGTCGGCCTCGGTGTTCCCGTAGGCGTGGCGTTTCATGTAGAGGCGCACGCCCTCGGTGAAGGCCGCCTCGCCGATGTAGCCTTCGATCATGCGCAGGATGGTGCCGCCCTTCGTGTAGGTCAGCCCGTCGAACATCGCGCGGATGTCGGCGGAGGACACCGCCTTCGAGCGGATGGCGCGCGTCGAGGCCAAGGCGTCCACGGCCAGCGGGCCCTGGCGGCGCGCGTCGAAGGAGAGCCAGGTGTTCCACGCGGGCTGCCAGCGGTCGACGACCTTGTAGGCGAGCCAGGTCGCGAAGGCCTCGTTGAGCCACAGGTCGTTCCACCAGCGCATCGTCACGAGGTTGCCGAACCACTGGTGGACGATCTCGTGCGTGACGGTCTCGGCGACCGCGCGCTTGGCGCGCGGCGAGGAGAGCTTGGGGTCGACGAGGAGCGCCGAGTCGCGGAAGAAGATCACGCCCCAGTTCTCCATCGCGCCGGCGGCGAAGTCGGGGACCGCCACCAGGTCCATCTTCGGCAGCCTGTAGGGCAGGTCGAAGTAGGCGTTGAGGCTCTTCAAGGCGTGCTCGGCGGCGTCCAAGGCGAAGCCGGCCTGGCCGGCCTCGGAGGGGCGCGTCCAGACGGTGACGTCGACGCCTTCGACCTTGCGGGTCTGCGGCACCAGGCGCCCCGCGGCGACGGCCAGGAGGTAGGTCGACATCTTGGGCGTCGGCGCGAAGGAGACGGTCTTCACGCCGCCGGCGACGGTCGTCTTCGTCGCCGGCATGTTCGACAGCAAGGTCAGGCGCTCGGGGCCGCTCAACGTCGTCTTGAACACGGCCTTGAACTCGGGCTCGTCGAAGGACGGGAACATCCGGCGCGCGTCGGTGGGCTCGAAGTGGGTGAACGCGTAGTTCTCGGTCTTGCCCTCGTGCTCGGCCTTGGACTGATAGAGGCCCTTCATGTGCTTGCCGAGCTCGCCGGTCCAGGCCAGCTCGAGCGTGTGGCGGCCCTTGCCCAGGGGCTCGCGCAGGCGCAAGGTCACCGTCTCGGCGGCCGCGTCGGCGGAGAGCGCGTCGAGGCCCAGCGCGGCGCCGTCCATCGCCGCCTTCGAGAAGTTCAGGCCCACCGCGTGCAGCGAGAGCTCCTTGACCGGCGCGTCGAGGTCGACGGCGATCTTGACCGTGCCCGAAAAGCGGCCCGCGTCGGGGTCGAGCGTCACGTGCAGGTCGTAGGACTCGGGCCGGGCCGTGCGGGGCAGGCGGCCGGTCGCGGGGTCGGAGCGCAGGGCGAGAGGAGCCATCGAATCGGTTTTAGCTTTCATAAGGGTGCGCCGCAAGAAGGCGGCGGCGGAGGACCACCAGCCGCGCGCGGGGGCGGGCTCGGCCGGGACCTCCGCGAGGAAGGCCCCGGGCTGGTCGTGGTCGGCGCAGGCCGACAGGGCGCCGCGCTCGGAGGAGCGGTCGAAGTAGCGGCCGAAGGAGACTTGGCCCGCCGTGAGGGCGCGCAGCACGCCGACATGGGGTTGAACCACTTCCCTCACCCTGCCCTCTCCCGCTTGCGGGAGAGGGTTAGGGAGAGGGGCCGGCAGGACGACCTTAGCCGAAGGAACGGCGACCGGCAGGGCCAACGTCGGCTTGAAGCCCGGCAAGGCCGCTGGAGCTGACACAGGCGCCGCGAGCGTGGGAAGCGGCGCCGCGAAGGACGGGCCGAGGACGGAGCGTCCCGACGGCAGCGGAGCCCGGACGAGCTGCGCATCCGCCTGGGCCGGCGGCAGGCCGCCCAAGGCCAGGCCCAGCGCGGCGGCTAGCGGCTTCTTCACCGGGAGGATGATACCGGACCCCCGCGTCCGGGGTATGAGACCCCCGGCCCCCCTCCCCCCCGGCGAGAGACCCAGGCCGTTTTGGGCCCTTCCCGCAATTGTCTAGAATGCCCCATGCGCGAGAAAATCACCCCCGAGTTCATCCGCCGCATCCCCAAGTCCGACCTGCACGTCCACCTGGACGGCTCTTTGCGCATCAAGACGCTCATCGAGCTGGCCCGCGAGCAGAAGCTGGAGTTGCCGGCCTGGACCGAGGAGGGTCTGCGCAAGCTCGTGTTCAAGCCCACCTACGCCAACCTCGGCGAGTACCTGCACGGCTTCATGTACACCTGCGCCGTGATGCAGACCCCCGAGAACCTCGAGCGCATCGCGATGGAGCTCGCCGAGGACAACATCGCCGAGGGCGTGCGCTACATCGAGGTGCGCTTCGCGCCGCAGCTCCACACCTCGGCCCAGCTCTCGACGCCCGAGGTCATCCGCGCGGTCAACAAGGGCCTCGACAAGGCGGCCAAGGCCCACAACCGCTCGGCGGACGTCCGGGCCGGCAAGGACCTCCCCTTCCACTACGGCGTCATCATCTGCGCGATGCGCCGCTTCGCGAAGGGCTTCTCCCCCTACTACGCGGACCTCTTGCGCATCATGCAGCATGCCAAGCCCGAGGAGGTCTTCGCGACGGCCTCCCTCGAGCTCGCGCGGACGGCCTCCGAGATGGTGCGCGAGGAGCGCCTGCCCATCGTGGGATTCGACCTCGCCGGCGAGGAGGCGGGCTTCCCCGCCGAGATCCACCAGACCGCCTACCAGTACGCGCACGACCACTTCATCAAGAAGACGGTCCACGCCGGCGAGGCGTACGGCCCCGAGTCCATCTTCCAGGCCATCACCCGCTGCCACGCCAACCGCATCGGCCACGGGACCTTCCTGTTCGCCGACGACATGATCCGCGACCCGGAGATCTCCGACCGCAAGCGCTACGTCTCGGACCTGGCCGACTACATCGCCGGCCAGCGCATCGGCATCGAGGTCTGCCCGACGAGCAACCTGCAGACGACGCCCTCGATCAAGACCATCGCCGACCACCCGGTCAAGAAGATGATCGAGTGGGGCCTGTCGGTCAGCATCTGCACCGACAACCGCCTGATGTCGAACACCACGGTCTCGCGCGAGCTACAGCTGGTGGCCGAGCACGTGAAGCTCTCCCGCCGCGAGCTGAGGAACCTCGTCGTCGCCGGCTTCAAGGGCTCCTTCTTCCCCGGCTCGCACGTCGAGAAGCGCGCGTTCGTCGACCGGGTCATCGAGCGCTACGAGGCGCTCGAGTTCGAGCTCTTGAAACCCCTCAACTGATGTTCGCCTGGCTCAAGAAGCTCGCCGGCGGCCCCGCGCTCCCCGAGCCCGCCCCCCCGCCGGCGACGGCGGAGGAGGCGCTCGCGCGCTGGCGCCGCGCCTCCCGCCCGTCCGAACAGGTCACCGCCCTCGAAGGGCTGGCCTCCGTCGGCGGGGCCGAGGGCCGGGCCGTCATCGAGTCGGTGCTGAGGACGGGCGCCTCGGCCCACGCGCGCATCGCCGCCGCGCGCCTCTTGGGCGAGGGCGGCGGGCCCGGGGCCGCCTTCCGCCTGAGCGAGGCGGCGAAGGCGGACGCCGACCCGCTCGTGCGCACCGCCTGCGAGAACGCGCTCGCCCGGCTGGGGAAGTCGGCCGGGGGGCCGCCCCCCGCCTCGCCCCCCGACATCTGACTCAGCGCTTGAAGAAGTCGTTGCCCTTGTCGTCGACCAGCACGAAGGCCGGGAAGTCCACTACGTCGATGGCGTAGACGGCCTCCATCCCGAGCTCGGGGAAGTCCACGACCTCCACCTTCTTGATGGAGTTGGCCGCCAGGATGGCCGCGGGGCCGCCGATCGAGCCCAAATAGAACCCGCCCCACTTCTTGCAGGCGTCCGTGACCTGCTGCGAGCGGTTGCCCTTCGCGAGCATCACCATGGAGCCGCCCTTCGACTGGAACAGGTCCACGTAGGAGTCCATGCGCCCGGCCGTGGTCGGGCCGAAGGAGCCCGAGGGCATCCCCTTCGGGGTCTTCGCCGGGCCGGCGTAGTACACCGGGTGCTTCTTCAGGTACTCGGGCAGGTCCTGCCCCGAGTCCAGACGCTCCTTGAGCTTCGCGTGCGCGATGTCGCGCGCGACGATGAGCCGCCCGGTCAAGGACAGCTGCGTCGAGACCTTGTGCTTGGTGAGCTCGGCCAAAATGTCCTTCATCGGGCGGTTGAGGTCGACGGGCGCCGCGAAGCGGTGCGTCCTTCCTTTATACGAGGCCGGGATGAGGGTCTCGGGGTCGCGCTCCATCTCCTCGAGCCAGAGGCCCTTTTTCGTGATCTTCGCGAGGATGTTCCGGTCCGCCGAACAGGAGACGCCCATCCCGACCGGGCACGAGGCGCCGTGGCGGGGCAGGCGCACCACGCGCACGTCGTGGGCGAAGTATTTGCCGCCGAACTGGGCGCCGATGCCGCACTTCTGGGCCTCGACGAGCATCTCCGCCTCGAGCCCCAAGTCGCGGAACGCGCGTCCGCCCGCGCTCCCGGTCGTCGGCAGCGTGTCCAGATAGCCCGTGGAGGCGAGCTTCAAGGTCTTCATCGTCGCCTCGGCCGAGGTGCCGCCGATGACGAAGACGAGGTGATAGGGCGGGCAGGCCGCGGTGCCGAGCGTCTTCATCTTCTCGACGAGGAACTTCTTGAGGCTGACGGGGTTCAGCAGCGCCTTCGTCTCCTGGAACAGGTAGCTCTTGTTGGCGGAGCCGCCGCCCTTCGCGATGAACAGGAACTTATAGTCCATGCCGGGGGCGGCGTAGACGTCGACTTGCGCGGGCAGGTTGTTGCCGGAGTTCTTCTCCTCATACATCGTCAGCGGCACGGTCTGCGAGTAGCGCAGGTTCTCGTCCTGATAGGTCTTCCAGACGCCGCGCGAGATCCACTCGGCGTCGTCGACCCCGGTCCACACCTGCTGGCCCTTCTTGGCGACGACCGCGGCGGTGCCGGTGTCCTGGCAGGTCGGCAGCTCGAACTTGGCCGCGATGGCCGAGTTCTGGAGCATCGTCAGCGCGACGAAGCGGTCGTTGTCCGAGGCCTCGGGGTCTTCGAGGATGGCGGCCACCTGGCGCTGGTGCCTGGGGCGCAGCAGGAAGGAGACGTCGCGCATCGCTTCGGCGGCGAGGCGCGCCACGGCCTCGGGCTCGACGACCAGCATCTCGGCGCCGTTGAACGTCTCGACGCGCACGCCCTCGGCCGAGACCAGGCGGTACTTCGTCTCGTCGGGGCCGGTGGGAAAGGGGTCTTCGTACTTGAATTCGGGGGGCATGCCCCGATTATAAGAAACGTTGCTGCCGTTGACCGGCGCCACTGATAAAGAAACGGATTTGCGGCTACACTACCGGCATGTCGTTCGACCACCCCCACCTCCACCCGGGGCCGCCGGGCGGGAGGACGTTGCGCGTCCGGGTCGCCGCGGACGGCCCCCTGTCCGAGACGGCCGCGCTGCGCATGGGCCGGGAGCTCGCCGAGGCCCTCTCCTGGCTGCACGCCGCGGGACGCCGCCACGGCCGCCTGACGCCGGACTCGGTCTTCTTCGACGCGCAGGGGCGCGCCGTCCTCGCCCTCGAGGCCCCCGAGCCCGACGCCGACAAGGGCTGGGTCCCCTTCGAGCAGGGGGCCGGCAAGGCCGCCCCGGCCTCGGACCTCTACCAGCTGGGCGCGACCCTCCTCTTCGCCGCCTCGGGACGGGAGCCCGTCTCGGTCGGCCTGCCCCTGGCCTACCGGACCCCGCCGGAGCTGGCGGCCTACACGGCCTCGGGACGCGAGCTCGTGGAATGGCTGGTCGAGCCGCGCTGGGACCGCCGCCCCGCCGACGCGGCCCTCGTCGCCGCCGACACGCTGGCGGCCTCGCAGGGCCGGCCCAACTCGCGCCGCGTGCGCCGTACGCGCAGCCGGGCCCTCGTCGCCGGCGGCCTGGCCGTGGCCCTCGGCGGCCTGGGGCTGGGCCTCTTCGGCGGCCTGAGGACGCCACCCCCCCCCGCCGCCCCGCCCACGGCCCCCTCCTTCCCGGACTCCCCCCGCCGCATCGCCGCGCCCGCCCCCCGCGTCGCCCTCGAGTGGAGCCGCGTGACGGGGCCGCACCCCGACGTGATGCGCGTCTCCCGCGACGAGAACGGGGACGTCGTCGTGTTCACGAAGTACGAGGTCACGCGCTTTAAGGCCGGCATCCCCGGCGCGGGCGAAAAGGGCCTCGGGGACATCATCCAGGTCTCCAAGAACCTCGCCGGCCCGTCGGCCGGCGACGGCACCGCGCGCCTGTCCTTCGCCGTCGGGACGGTGGGCTGGGGCGGCCGCGTCTGGACCGGCGGCTGGGACGGGGGGGCGCAGGGGCACGCGTTCGCCACGGGAAAGTTCCTCGCCGTGCCCGCCCTGGGCGACTCCGGCCGCGTCGACGACATGGCGGTCCGGGAAGGCGTCCTCTACGCCGCCCACCGCGGCGCCCTGCGCGCCTGGCGGGAGGGCGAGCCCGACTGGAAGCCCACCGGCCTGCCCCCGGGGGTGGGGGCGAGCGCCGTCTTCGTCGCGCGCGACGGCACGCTCTACGCCGGCGGGACGCGCGGGGTCTGGCGCGAGAAGGACGGGTCCTGGATCCAGCTTTGGACGGGCGGAGGCCAAAACGACGAGGTGCGCTTTCTGGGGGAGGACGCCCTCGGGCTCGTCCTCGTCGGGACGCGCGACGGCCTCGTCACGCTGCGCCCGAACGGCGACCTCCTCGGGCGGGACCTCCGCGGCAAGGTCGTCACCTCGGCCGCCGACGCCCCCGACGGGCGGCTCTGGGTCGGGACTTGGGACGGCGGCCTCCACATGCGCCACGCCGGGAAATGGTTCCCCTTCGGCTACGCCCAAGGCCTGCCCGACGACACCGTCTCCGGCGTGGCCCTGGACCGCGAGGGCCTGCTCTGGGTCGGCCTCTACGGCCACGGCGCCTACGTCCGCGGCGAGGCCGAGGCCGCCGCGGCCGCGCGCGCGGCGCGCCCCTCCTCGCGCCTCAACGGCACCGCCTACAGCTCCGTGGCGGACGCCGCGCGGCGGAACCTGACGGAAGGGCGCGCGAACGGCGGCGTCGCGCGCCTGGAGCTCGAGGGCCTCGACTACGTCTACTTCGGCGGCCGGCAGGTGGCCCCGCCCGGGGTGGGGGCGCTGGGCGTAGACGGGACCTCGGCCCGCCACCAAAACGGGCTCTGGCTGCTGCGCGCGGCCGGCGGTTCGGACGCCGCCTTGCCGCCGATGCCCGGCGGCTCGGGGCCGACCGCCGCCCTGCTCGACTCCCGCGGGCGGCTGTGGGTGGGCACCGACCGCTCCGGGGTCCACGTCTACTCCGACGGCGCCTGGACCACGCACGGCGCCGAGTCGGGCTTGGACGACAACCCCGTGACCGCCCTGACCGAGGACAAGAGCGGGCGCGTCTGGGCCGCGACGAGCCCCTTCTTCGACGCCAAGGCCGGGCGCTACGCGCGCATGAACCTCCACCGCTTCGACGGCTCGGGCTGGCGCCACTGGTCCCCGGCCGAGGGCCTGGGCTATTGGTCGTCGCGCGACGTCCGCGCCCTGCCCGACGGGTCGGTGGCGGTGGCCACCAACGGCGGCATCTCCATCGTGGACGGCGACGCGCTGCGCAGCGTCCCCGGCCCCGAAGACGGCGGCCTCAGAGGGACCTCGCTCGTCCCGCTTCAGGGCGGCGCGCTGCTCTGCGTGCACCCGGACGCGGGCGTGAGCTGGTCCGACAAGGACGGCGGCCGACGGGTGACCTCGCGCAACGGCCTCTTCGCGGACAGCCTCGACGCCGCCGCGGCCGACGGCGGCGGAAACGTCTGGCTGGTCGCCGCCGACGGCCGCGCCTTCATCGCCCCGGCCTCGGCCCTGCGCGAGGCCCGGTGAGCGAGCGCGGCGAGTTCCGCGGCGCCGGCCACTTCCGCATCGACCGCACGAAGGCGCTCGAGAAGCTCTCCGCCTTCTCGCTCGAGCGCGGGACGGACTTCCTGCTGCCGCTGGCGCGCTGCGCGGCGGCCGCCGGCGCGCGCCGGCTGGGGGTGTCCGGGACGACCGTCCTGCAGGCCGCTTTCGACGGCGAGCCTTTCGCCCGCGGGGAGCTCGCCGACCCCTACGGCGCCCTCTTCGTCGAGGACGCCGCCCCGCGCCGGCGGCACTTCGCCTCGTTTCTGCTGGGCGTCCTGCGCACCCGGCCGAGCGAGGTCCAGGTCGTAAGCGGGCCGGCGGGCGCCCGCCACCGCCTGCGCACGTCGGGGGTCGAGCGCGAGGCCGTCGAGCCCGACGGCGGGCGGGACGTCGGGACGACCGTGCGCGTGCGCTGGGGCCCGGTGCGCTGGCTGCGCGCCTGCGGCCCCGCCAAGGCCGCCGCCGAGGCCGCCTGGACGATGACGCCCGCGCTCTTCACGGTCGACGGCGCCGCGCCCTCGGCCCTCCCCGAGGCGCGCCTCGTCGCGCGGTCGCAGGCGGGGGACCTGACGCTGCGCCTCGCCCCTCCCGAGGACCCGGCCGAGACTCGCATCACCTTCTGCTGCCTGGGCGTCGCCGTCGAGACCATCAAGACGCTGCTGCCCGGGGTGCAGGTCCGGGCCTGGGTGGACGACGCCGCCTTCGCGCTGACCGCGTCGCAAGCCGCCGTCGTCGAGGACGTCCGGCGCCAGCGGGCCCTCGACGCGGTGGCGGCCGCCGCGGCCGGGTTTTTGGCCGACACGGCCCGCCGCTTCGCCGCGGCCTTCCCCGAAGGCAAGCCCGCCTCGGGCGGCCCGGCCTGGGCCGCCGAGGCCCGCGCCTGGTTCCGCGCCGCCGCCCTCCGGGAGGCCGAGCAGGGCCGCCCCCTGCCGGAGCCGGTCTGGGAGACGCCGTTTCTCGTCGACCCGACCGGGCGCGCGCTCGCGCTCGGCACCCTGCGCCGGGGCATCCCCTGCTATTCCACCGCGCGCGCCGCCGGAGCGCGCCTGCCGCAGGCGGTGGCTTACTGCCCGGAGAAGGCCGACCTGGCCCTCCTCAAGGCCGCGTTCTCCGGCTCGGTCCTCGACGCCACCCAACTGATAGAATCGCTCGCGAAGCTGCGATGAGCTCCCCCCGCCTCTCCCGCC
>SCTT01000241.1 GCA_004322435.1 bacterium | reverse complement strand
TAGACGACAAGGCCTCGAAGAAGGAGTGGCGGGACATGCGCATCGCCAACCGCTTCAAGTCCGGCGAGACCGTCTTCTACGAAGGCGAGAACCCCTCCGGCATCTACGTCGTCTGCACCGGCAACATCAAGATCCTCAAGTCCTCGCGCACCGGCCAGCAGCTCCTGCTCCGCTTCGAGAAGCCCGGCGACCTGGTCGGCCACATCTCGAGCCTGGCCCAGTGGCCCTACGCCGGCTCGGCCGAGGCGATGGAGGAGTCGGTCGTCTCGATGATCGAGATCGACAGCTTCCAGAAGTTCCTGATGCGCCACCCCCGCTCCGCGGTGGCCCTGCTGCGCGAGGTCGCCCGGGACGTGCGCCGCGGCGAGGCCAAGGCGCGCGACATCGCCTTCAAGCCCGCCCGCGGCCGCCTGGCCGGCACCTTGCTGCGCTGCCTGGGCGATTCGCCCATCAAGAAGAACGCGGCCGTCCTCTCGGGCTTCAAGCGCAAGGACATCGCCGAGATGGCCGGGCTCACCATCGAGACCACGGTGCGCCTCTTGAAGGACTTCGAGACCCGCGGCCTGGTCGCCCGCGCCGGCAAGGACATCAAGATCCTCGACGTCGAGAAGCTCAAGTCGCTCTCCGGGCACTTCTCCTAATCCCCCAGAAGCCTTGTCGGAGGTCATTGACCGAAATCAATGACCTCCGTTGACTCGGGTCAAAAGGGCCCACGCGCAATCTAGGTACTCTGGTCCCATGATCCAGATGATCCTCGTAAGCCTCTTCGGCGCCTTCCTCCACTCGGCCCCCGCGAACGTCGCGCAGTTCAAGCCCTGCGTGTTCCCGAACCCCTGCGGCGGCAAGAAGGTCGAGATGACCGTCGCCCAGTTCAAGCCCTGCGTGTTCCCGAACCCCTGCGGCGGCAAGCGCGAGCGCAACGCCTAAGCTTTCGTTCTCACCACCACCAAAGAACGGCCCCCGCCACCACGGGGGCCGTTTCATTCCCGAGTTATTTGAAAAGGTGTCTGACCCCTTATTTGAATTTAGAAGTCGGCGGAGCGGGGGACGCGGGGGAAGGGGATGACGTCGCGGATGTTGGACATGCCCGTCACGAACTGGACGGTGCGCTCGAGCCCGAGCCCGAAGCCGGCGTGGGGGACGCTGCCGTAGCGGCGCAGGTCCAGGTACCACCAATAGTCCTTGGGGTCCATCCCCATGGCCCGGATGCGGGCCTCGAGGACGTCCAGCCGGTCCTCGCGCTGGGAGCCGCCGATGATCTCGCCGATCTTGGGCATCAGGACGTCCATCGCGGCGACCGTGGCCTGGCCGGAGTGCTCGGCGGCGTCGTCGTTTAAGCGCATATAGAAGGCCTTGATGCGCGCGGGGTAGTTCATCACGATGACCGGCTTCTTGAACTTCTCCTCGGTCAGCCAGCGCTCGTGCTCGGTCTGGAGGTCGATGCCCCAGCTCACCGGGAACTCGAAGGCCTTGCCGGACTCCAGCAGGAGCTTCACGGCCTCGGTGTAGGAGAGGCGCACGAAAGGCGTGTCGACGATGTGCTTGAGCGTCTCGACCAACGCCGGGTCGTTGCGTTCGGCCAAGAACGCCATGTCCTCGGGCGCGCGCTCGAGGACCGAGCGGAAGACGTGCTTTAAGAACCTCTCGGCCAGGTCGGCGTCGTCTTCCAAGTCGCAGAACGCGACCTCGGGCTCCACCATCCAGAACTCGGCCAGGTGGCGCGGGGTGTTCGAGTTCTCGGCGCGGAACGTCGGGCCGAAGGTGTAGATCTTGCCCATGCCGCAGGCGTAGGTCTCGCCGGCCAGCTGGCCGGAGACCGTGAGATAAGCCTGCTTCGAGAAGAAGTCCTGGCCGTAGTCCACCTTCCCGTCCGCGCCGCGCGGGAGCTCTTCGGGGTCGAGCGTGGAGACGCGGAACATCTGCCCGGCGCCCTCGCAGTCGGAGGCGGTGATGATGGGGGTGTTCACGTAGAGGAATCCCTCGTCCTGGAAGAAGCCGTGGACGGCGCGCGAGACCTCGTTGCGGACCCGGGCCACCGCCCCGAACAGGTTCGTGCGCGGCCGCAGGTGGGCGACCTCGCGCAGGAACTCGAGCGTGTGCTTCTTGGGCTGGATGGGGAAGGTCTCGTCGGCCTTGCCGAGCACCGCGACCTCGGCCGCCTTGATCTCGACGGTCTGCCCCTTGCCCTGGCTGGCCACGAGCTCGCCGCGGACGAGGACCGAGGCCCCGGCCAAAAGGCGCGAGACTTCGGCCTCGTAGTTGGGGAGGACCTTGTCGGCGACGACCTGGATGCTCGCCTGGGAGGAGCCGTCGTTGAGCATGATGAAGCCGAAGCCGCCCTTCGAGAGCCGCATCGTCTTCACCCAGCCGGCCACCGTCACCGGGACGCCGGGGGCGGTCTTCAGGACTTCCTTGATGAGGGCCCGCTTGGGGAATGACATGGCTAGAGGGTGCCGAAGATGCGGTCGCCGGCGTCGCCCAGGCCGGGGACGATGTAGCCGATCTTGTTGAGGACGGGGTCCACCGCGGCGGTCACGATCTTCACGGAGGGATGTTCTTTGTGGACCTTCGCGATGCCGGCCTTCGTAGCCAGCAGGGAGAGCAGGACGATGTCGCGGGCCCCGTCGGTCTTGAGGATGCGGATGGCCTCGGCCGCCGAGCCGCCGGTGGCCAGCATCGGGTCGCAGAGGAGGACCCGGGACTTGGCGACGTCCTTCGGGAGGCGCACGTAGTAGCG
>SCTT01000240.1 GCA_004322435.1 bacterium | reverse complement strand
ACCCCGTCGACCCACATCAAGGTGTCTTCGAGGCGCGTGTTGTGGTCGGCGATCTGGCGGCGCGCGGCCAGGCCTTCGATGGCGGCGAGCTTGGTCCACGCGTCGGCGTAGGCGTCGTCCATGACGTCCAGGCTCTCCGAGAGGTCGATCTTATCCTTGTACTTGTCGACCAGGCGCCGGGCCTCGAGGTAGTAGGCGGGCGGGCGGCCGAAGAGCTCGATGCCCTCGTCGTTGACGACGCGGCGCTCGGGCGACGCGGGGTTGGCGGCGGCCTTGGCGCCGGAGAACATCTTGTCGAGGGAGACCCCGGCGGCAGCGGGAGAGGCCGAAGGGCCCTGGGCCTGAGCGAGCTCGGCGACGTTCTCGGAGAGGGTCTGCGCCGCCGCGCCGGAGAAACGGCCCAGCTCCGCGGGCTTCGCGGCCGCGACGGCCGGAGCCGCGGCGACGGCGGCCGGAACGGCGGCGGGCAGGACGGGGGACGGAAGAGCCAGAGAAGGCGTGAGCGTGGGCGCGAACCCGGGGGTCGCGGTCGGCAGGGCCAGCGGCAAGGAAAGCTTCGGGGTGAGCGCCGCGGCGGCGAAGGCGGCGCCGGGGATGCCGGTCGGGGCGCCGCGGACGGGCACGGGCGCCGCCCTAAACGACTGCGCGGCGGCCGGGACGGCCGACAGCAGCAGGACGAGGAAAGCCCTCACGCCGTCAGGGTAGCGGAATCGTTAAATCAGGGGCTGGGCCGTCCGGGCACTCCGGCCCGGGCAAAGGACCTATCTAGAATTGGCGCCGAGCTTGGTGTCGAGCCAGACGGCCAGGGTCAGCACGAGCCCGCGGGCGACGAGCTTCACCTCGGGAGACACGGCCATCAAGGTCATGCCGTTGAGGAGCACCGCCATGATGAGCGAGCCCACCAGCACCCGCAGCGCGGAACCGCGCCCGCCCTTGAGGCTGGTCCCGCCGATGACGCAGGCTGCCACCGCGTCGAGCTCCATGAGCTCCCCGACCGTCGTCGTCGAGGCGCCGGCGTAGGCCGTCTGCATGAAGCCCGTCACCGCGACGATGGCGCCCATCAGGCCGAAAGCCGCGATGACGCGCGCGTCCACCGGCACGCCGGAGAGGGCCGCCGCCTCCTCGTTGCCGCCGATGGCGTAGAGGTGGCGGCCGAACGGCGTGCGCTCGGCCAGGGTCACCACGACGGCCGTGGCCGCGCCGAGGACGAGCACGGGCAGCGGGATGCCGCGGTAGCGGTTCATGAGGAGGATGAAGAGCGCTCCCGCCTGGCCGACGGCCAGGAGCTCCAAGAGCGCTCCCTCGCGTTCCTCGGGCGCGCCCGTCAGGCGCCCGCGCAGCGCGAAGGCCAAGAGAGCCAGCGCGGCCCCGCCCAGGGCCCAGCCGGCGGCCGGCGGGAGGTAGTAGGTGGTCAGCATCGAGTAGAGGTTCGTGCCGCCGCCCTCGACGATGGGGACCGTCGAGTTCCGGATGACCATCCAGAACAGGCCCTTGAACATGAGGAGCCCGCCCAAGGTGATGATGAAGGCCGGCATCTTCTGGCGCACGACCAGGGCCCCCATCGCGGTCCACACGGCGACGCCGACGACCGCGGCCAACGCCATCGCGGCGGGGGCCGGCCAGTGGTGCTGGAACACGAGCACGCTCGCGACCCCGCCCACGAGTCCCACGCCGGAGCCCGCGGAGAGGTCGATGTGGCCGCAGAGGATCACGAGGAACATCCCAAGGGCCAGCACCGCGGTCGTGGAGAGCTCGATCGAGAGCATCGCGAGGTTGCGGGGGGCCAGGAACTCGGGAGACATCAGGCCGAAGGCCGCCATCAAGACGGCGAGGGCCACCAGGCTCGAGATATCACGGGCGGCGACGCGGCGTTCCATCAGTTCTCCTTGTGCCCGAGGGCGGCGGCGATCAGGGCTTCTTGGGACGTCCCGCGGGGGAACTCCCCGGCGACCGACCCCGCGCGGAGCATCAGGATGCGGTCGCTCATCCCGATGAGCTCGGGCAGCTCGCTTGAGACGAGCACGACGGCCAGGCCCTGCTCGGTCAGGCGGTTCACGAGCTCGTACATCTCGACCTTGGCCCCGACGTCGACGCCGCGCGTAGGCTCGTCGAGCAAGACGACCTTGGGGCCGGGCATCAGGGCCCGCCCGAAGACGACCTTCTGCTGGTTGCCGCCCGACAGGCCCGCGACGCCGGCGGCCAGCGTGGGCGCCTTGACGCGCAGCGAGGTGAAATAGCGGCCGTTCTCGGCGGCCTCGGCCGCGCGGTCCACGAGCCCCCAGCGCGAGAGCGCCTCAAGGTGCGACAGGGACATGTTGAAGCCCACGCTCTGGATGAGGAAGAGCCCCCAGCGGCGCCGGTCCTCGCTGACGAGCGCCAGCCCGGCCTCCATCGCGGCCCGCGGGCCGCCGCCGGACAGCGAATGGCCGGCCACCGTCGCGGTGCCGGCGGTGCGTCGGCCCCACGAGGCGAACAGGTGCATCAACAGCTCGGTGCGCCCGGCGCCCATCAGGCCGCCGATGCCGACGACCTCGCCGGCGTGCACGTCGAAGGTGACGTCCTGGAGGACGGGCCGCCCGTCGGGCGCGTCGGCGCAGACGCCCCGCAGGCTCAACAGGGCCTGGCCCGGCGCCGAGGCGCGGCGCGGAAACAGGTCATGGATGTCGCGGCCGACCATGTGGCGGATGACCTCGGCCCGGGAGGTCTTCGCGGTCTCGAGCGTGGTCACCGTCGCGCCGTCGCGCAGCACGGTGATGCGGTCCGCGAGCTCGAAGACCTCTTCTAAGCGGTGGGAGATGTACACGAGCGCCAATCCGCGCTTGCGCAGGTCCTTGACGGCCGCCATCAGCACGCGCGTCTCGGTCTCGCTCAAGGCCGCGGTGGGCTCGTCCAAGATGAGGACTTTGGAGTTCTTCCGCATCGCCTTGAGGATCTCGAGGAGCTGCCGCTGGCCGACGCCCAGCTCCTCGACGCGCACGTCCGGGTCGAAGGACAGGCCGAAGCGCGCGAAGAGCTCGCGGGCCTCGGCGCGCATCGTCTCGCGGTCCACGAGGCCCCAGCGCGTGGGCTCGACCCCCAAGAAGAGGTTCTCGGCGGCGGTCATCGCCGGCACCAACGCCAGCTCCTGCGTGATGACCGCGATGCCCGCGTGCTCGGCGTCGGCGACGCCCTTAAAGCGAGCCGTCTTCCCGCCCACGACCAGCTCGCCCTCGTAGGAGCCGTGCGGGTGGATTCCCGAGAGGAGCTTGATGAGGGTGGATTTGCCGGCGCCGTTCTCGCCGCAGAGCGCGTGCAGCTCGCCCGCGCGCAGCGCGAAGCTCACGGCGGAGAGCGCCGTGACGCCGGGGAAGCGCTTGGTGATGCCGCGCGCCTCGACGAGCGGCGCGTTATTTTCCAAAGACCGCCTCTTTGGGATGGAAGCCGTCCTTGACCACGGTGTCCATCAGGTTCGACTTGTCCACCGCGGTCACGTCCATCAGGATGGCCGGGACGGGCCCCGCGGGGTCGGCGACCTCCTGCTTGGCCACGATGACCTGCCGGCGCGCGAGCTTGACCGCCGCCGCGGCGGCGGTCGTCGCCTCGAGCGACAGGGGCTTGTAGATGGTCATCGACTGCGTGCCGCGGGCGACGCGCTGGCAGGCGGCGAGCTCGGCGTCCTGGCCGAGGACCAGGACCTTGCCGGCCAGGCCCTCTTCCAAGAGCGCCTGGATGGCGCCGCCGGCCGTGCCGTCGTTGGCGGCGAGCACGGCGTCCAAGCCGTTGCCGTGGTTGGTGAGGGCGGCGTTCATGATCTTCTTGGCGTTCTCGGGCTTCCAGTTGTCGGCCCAGTCCTCGTGGAGCGTGGTCACGGCCCCGCTCTTAAAGTGCGGCGCCAGGACCTCGTCTTGCCCCTGCTTGACGAGATGGGAGTTGTGGTCGGTCTTCGCGCCGTGGATGCGCACGAGCTTCGTGGCCCGGCCCTTCGTCAGGTGCGCCACGAGCCAGCGCGCCTGCGCGCGCCCGATCTCGACGGCGTCGAAGGCGACGTGCAGGTCGACGCCGCCGTTGGGGATCATGCGGTCGTAGGAGATGACCGGGATGCCGGCCTCGTGGGCGAGGCGCACGGCCTTCGCCATCGCGTCGCCGTTGTGCGGGACGATGACCAAGGCGGCCACCTTACGGCTGATGAGGGCCTCGACGTCCTGGATCTGGCGCGTGTCGTCGGAGTTGGCGGCCTGCACGAGCACTTCGGCGCCCAGGTCCGCGGCGGCTTTCACGATCAGATCGCGGTCGTGCTGCCAGCGCTCTTCCTTGAGGGTGTCGAGCGAGAGGCCGATGACCGTCTTGCCTCCCGTCGCGGCGCGCTGGCCGGCCGGTTTCGCCAAGACGAGCCCTAGGACGACGCTCAACACGCAGCAAAGCCCGGCCAACGCCGTTCGAGTGGTCATGGCGGGACTATATAAAGGAAGCGGCCGGCTGTCACTTGCTCCCGTCGGGTCGGGGCGCCGCGGCCAGAGACACCGTCAGCAGGCATGCCGCGGGACCGGCCTCGCGCAGCGAGATCCCGCCGTCGTGCTTCAAGACGACCTCGCGCGCCAGGGCCAGGTCCCCCCGGGCCGCGGTCCCGGCCGCCTGGCGGGAAGTCCCCAAGGCGGCCAGACCTGCGGCGGCCGCGGCGACCGGCACGGGCAGGCCGAGGCGGACCTCGAGCCAGAGGACCCGGCCGTCCACCTCGGGCGCCCCGACCTCGAGCGTCAGCCGGGACCCCGACGGCACGAGGCCCGCCGCCGCCTCTAAGACGACGCCGAGCGCGCGCTCCAGGTGCGGCGGGCTGGCCAGGACCGGCGGCAGGCCCGCAGGCGGCGCCGAGAACTCGAGCCGCGCCCCGCGCTCGCCCGCGCGGGCGCGCGCCGCCTCCAAGAGCGGCGCCAGCGCGCACGGCGCCAAGGCGATGTCCCGGCCGCGGGAGAACTCCGAGAAGCGGGTCAGCACGTCCAGGCAGTTGCGCACCGAGGTCTGGATGCGCGCGAGGTCCGCCAGGGCGTCCTCCGGGACCCGTCCCGGACGGGCTAAGAGGCCCGCGAAGCCCTGGATGACCGACAGCGGCGTGCGCAGGTCGTGGACGATGCCTCCCGAGAGGAGTCCCACCTCGGCGACGCGCCTGGACTCCTCAAGGTCCCCGCGCTGGTGGTCCATCCGGGCGACCAGGCCCGCCATCAGGCGGCGCTCGCCGTCGAGCGCCGCCAACGCGCGGCGATGGCGCGACGCGAGGCGCCACAGCGCCCAGCCGCCCGCCGACAGCACGCCGGCCTGCACGCAGACCGAGAACCAGGTCTCGGGCCCGACGCGCTCGGCCCACAGGACCTGGAAGGACGCGTCGAAGGACGCGGTGCCGGCGACGACCCAGGCCGTCGCCCGCGCGTCGAGGAGCAGGCAGGCCGAGTACACGGGCATCAGGTAGAGGACCCAGAGCGCGGAGTCCTTCCCCCCCGAATAGGCGACCACCGCGGTGATGGCCGAGCACTCCGCGACGGTGGCGGCGGCGGCGAGCCCGGGCCCCGCGGCGCCCAGGCGCAAGGAGACCCCCGCCGCGAGGGTCACGACGAGCAGCGCGCCCAGCGACCAATAGACCTGCGGGACTTGGAGCGCCGGGTTCTCGCGCCACAGGAAGGCCGCGGCCGCGAGCGCGATGGCCACCGAGGCCTCGAAGGCGAAGGCCGCGGCGGGTTCCGTCCGGGCTTCCTCGGGAGCGGCGGGGTCGCTCATGTCGCCCGCAGGATACCCGGCGTTCGCCGGGCCCGCCACGGGGTCCCTCGGGCTAGAAGAGCTTTCCGACGAGCCAGCCGACGAGGCCGCCGACCGCGGCGCCGACCAGCGCGCCGATGGGGCCGCCCACGAAGCTGCCCACGATGCTGCCCGCCGAGATGCCGAGGGCGACCTCGGGCTTGTCCTGCATGTAGAAGTGGGTGGCCGCCAGGCCGATGGCCGCGCCCCCGAGGCCCGCCATCAGGCCGCCGAAGAGCGCGCCCTGCAGAAACCCCAGGCCGCCGCCCGCGGCGTACATCGCCCAGGGCGGGAACTTGTGCTTGGACTCGTTTGAAGCGGGAAGCTGGGGGCCGGGAGGCGCCACGGCGCCCGAGTGGGAGACGCCGGGGGACGCATAGAGGGGGTTCTTGCGCAGCGACTCGCCGCCCGCGACGACCGGGGCGGCCGAATGCCCGCCCTCGAAGACGGCGCCCGCTTCGGCGGCGGCGGCCTCGTTGGACGCGGAGCCGGCGGCGTACTGGCCTGAAATTTTGGCGGCATCCAGCGAGCCCGCCGTGGTGGCGGCGCGGGCGCAGACGGCGAGAGGAATCGCCATAAGTGCCCAGAGGAACGTGCGCCGCATGGCTTCAGGGTAGCCCTCTCCCCCTCCGGCCCCCAGGGGCAGGGGACCCAAGGGCGGGTGGGCCCTATGGCGGGAGGGCCCCCGAGGCAAAGCTCTCGAAATTCTCCTTTCTAACGGGCCCTTAAACGGCCCAGTTTACGCGCCTCGGGCGCGTGGGTTCAAGGATTCCGAACATCCGGAATCCTTGAACCTCCCCTCAATGAACGACGGTGGGCGGGCAGACCGGCTCCACAAGGGGGGTGGTCAGAATCGGAGAAATTCATCTCGAAATTCTCGACAGATTTTACCGCCATTTCGACGGTAAATACTTCTTATATTTGAAGCGTAATTTTATTCAAATTCGCCCACTTGGCTGTGGATAACCCTGGATTTAACGGTCTCGAATTCCAAATCGTCGCCGTTCATTGAATGGAGGTTCGAGGATTGGCGTTGTTGCCAATCCTCGAACCCACGCACCCGAAGCGCGTAAA
>SCTT01000239.1 GCA_004322435.1 bacterium | reverse complement strand
TCGAACCCGGCGGGGACGCGCTGGCTGGCGGAGCTCGCCGCCGACGCGGCGTTCACCGACTCGCCGCAGTCCTCCGCGACCGCGGCGACGAGCGCGCTCTTCACCGGCCTGACGGGGAACACGACCTATTACCTGCGCGTCCTCGCGCTCAACCGCAACGGCGTGCCCACCGCGTACCTGACGGCGGCGGCGACGTCGACCTTGACCGACCCGCCGACGGCGGCGGGGTCCCCGTTCGCCTTCGTCGGGCCCTCCTCCGCCTCCGTCAACTGGTCGAACCTCCCGCCGAGCGCCTGCCAGGGCTACGTCGTCGAGGCGTCCACCGCGCCCAACTTCAGCGGCTCGCGCTATACGGCGGCGACGACAAACGACGCCGCCAACAACATCGCCGTCGCCGGGCTGGTGCAGGACAGCACGTTCTACTTCCGCGTCGGAGCCCTGAACCACAACTCGGTGCCGACCTACCTAGTCGTGGGCTCGACGAAGACGCAAGGCGCGGTGACCTCCACCGGAACGGTCCAGGGCGGCCAGACCTTGGTCGTGTCGGTGCCGCCGTCCGTGCCCGAACTCTCCGACGCGCGCGTCACCGTGCCCCCCGGGACCTTCCCCGCCGGCACTCAGGTCTCCATCAACGCGACCATCATCGGCGGGCTTCCGGCCCCGACCTCGAACCAGGGCGTGCTGACCGCGTTGGGGGGCGCGGCGGGCGTGGAGATCTCGGCGGGGGGACTGCAGCCGGAGGTCGGGCACCCGGTGGCCGTCCGCTTCACCTACGTCCCCGCGAACCTCCCGGCCGGCACGGACGTGCGCCGCCTCGTCATCGCCCGCCATACCGGCTCAGGCTGGACCGTGCTCCCCTCGAGCGTCGACCGCGCCGCCAACACGGTGACCGCGCTCACCAGCCATTTCTCGCTGTTCGCCCCGTTCGTCTCGACGCCCGGCACCTCGCTCGACGGGCTGCAGGCCTTCCCCGTGCCCTGGAAGCCCGGCTCGGGCGACCCGCGCTTCGACGCCTCCGGCATCCAGCTCACGAACCTGCCCGAGGGCGCCGAGGTCAAGATCTTCACCATCCTCGGCGAGTGGGTGAAGACCCTGAACGCCGACGCGGCGGGCATGGCGCTCTGGGATGGGACGAACACCAACGGGCGCCGCGTCGGCTCGGGCACCTATCTCGTGGTCGTCTCGGGGGCCGGCTCTCGCCGCGTGCTGCGGGTGGCGGTGGTCCGGTGAGGGCCGCGGCGCTGGCGCTCCTCTTGGCCGCCCCCGCCGGGGCGGTCTGGAACGACACCGGCGGCTCGGCTCTGCAGTTTCTGCGCCTCGGGCCCGGCGCCCGCTCTCTCGGGATGGGCGAGGCGTATGGGCCGGTCGTCTCGGGAGCCGAAGCCGTCTACTGGAACCCCGGCGCGATGGCGGGCGCCGCCAGCCTCGACACGGCCTACAGCCACTCGGAGATGCTGGGCCTCTTGCGCCTCGAGCACGCGGCCTTCGCCAGGCCGGTGAGGCGCCTGGGCGGGGCGCTGGGCATGTCCTTCACGTTCTTCCACCAGGAGCCGATGGCGCTGGTCACGAACACGAACCAGAACGTCGGCTCGTTCGCCCCGCACGGCCAATCCTTCGCCCTGGCCTACGCGCGCAACATCTTCACCGGCGACGACCATCCGATGCGCGACCGCGGGTACTTCCAGGACCTCTACCGCCGCCCCGGAGCCTGGGAGCCGCTCGACCACGAGCCGGAGCCCTGGACCGGCAGCGCCGCGGTGGGCGCCGCGGTCAAGTTCGTCTCGGAGACCATCTACGACGAGACGGCCTGGGCCGTCGCGCTCGACGCCGGGTCCCAGTACCGCCCCGTGGACGCGCCGGAGCTCTCGATGAGCGCGGTCCTGCGCAACCTCGGCACCCGCCCGCGCTTCCGCCACGACTCCGAGTCCCTGCCGCTCGAATTCTCGCTCGGCGCCGCCTACGCCTTCGATTGGAGCCATCAGCGCCTCTGGCCGGCCTTCGAAGTCGCCATCCCCCAGTTCGGCAAACCCTACGCGAAGCTGGGCGCCGAGTACGTCTTCCCGGTCTCGGAAGGCTGGCGCGGGGCGGCGCGCGGCGGCTACAAGACCCTGACGGCCGCCGACCTCGGGCCGCTGACGGGCCTCTCGGGCGGCATCGGCCTCATCGGCCGGGCGTTGACGGTGGACTTCGCCTTCCAGCCGATGGCGGTGCTCGGCGAGGCCTTCCGGGTCAGCCTGGGCTACAAGTTCAACCCGCCCGCGCCGGCGCGCCGCAAGCCCGGCCGCAAG
>SCTT01000238.1 GCA_004322435.1 bacterium | reverse complement strand
GCTCTTCCGATCTGACGGCGGCGAGGAGGGCCGGGTCGACGGCCCCCGCGGTCAGCCGGACCTCGAGCTCCGAGGCCGGGCGCTGGAACACCGCGGCCGTCCCGGAGAAGGCCTCATAGGTGCGCCGGTGGCGCACACGGACCCGCGCTAGGCTCAAGCTCCTCCAGGCGCGCCCCTCGCGGCGGGCGCGGCGCAGCACCGGTTCGAGGGACACGGTCCACGCCGCGGCGGGCCGCGGCGGCGGGGCGGGGGCGGGTTCGAGGGCCAGGTGGTCGGCGGCGGCCGCGTCGGCCGCGGCGTGCTCGGCGCCGGCCCGCTCGGGGGCGGCCAGGCGCCTGTAGACCGCGGCGGCGTTCGAGAACGGGGTGCCGTGGGAGGGACAGGCGGCCAAGCCCGAGGTCAGCGCGGCTTCGAGCGCGTCGGCCTTGGGCTTGCCCAAGCACAGCGCCGCGAGGTCGAGCGCCCGCGCGGCGCAGCGCAGGGCTTGGAGCGGGTTGCGGCCGGCCGGGTCGGCGTCCTCGTAAGCCCACAGCGACAGGGCCTTGAGCCGCCAGCGCTCGAGCTCGGCGAGGCGCAGCAGGAGCAGGGCCTCGGCGGGGCGCGGGTGCCTCCGGCAGACGGCGTCGAGGTAGGCCTGCTGCGCGTCTTCGGTCTGTTCGAACGCCAGCGCGCCCGCCAGGTCCACCGCCGCGTCGGGGTCGCGCACCAGAGGCGAGCGGGCCGTCCGGGCCTCCGCGGCGAGAGCGGCCGACCAGGAGGCGAGCGCGGCGCGCAGCAGCGCCTTCCAGCCGGCGGCCGCCGCGGCCCCGGGCCGGATTTCGGCCTCCTGCGGCGCGCCGACGCGGTCGAGGAAGGCCTCGTAGGATTCGGCTTCGGCGGGAGCTTCCCGCTCGAGGACGTCCAAGGTGCGGGCCAACGCCCGCTCGCCGCGCGCGGCGCGCAGGCCGAACCAGGAGGCGTCGAAGGCGGCGTGCGCGAGCTCGGCCGAGTCGTTGACGCGCAGCGCGTCGGCCACCTTGGTCGCGAGGCGCTCTCCGGCGGCGTCGGGCCCCTCGGGGCCGCGCAGCAGCAGGGCGGGGTCGGGCGAGGGCGGGGTGAAGTAGACGGCCAAGGTCAGGGCGGCGTCCGCCTTCGAGCGCCAGCGGTAGGGGCGGGAGCAGTCCAGGGTCTCGGGCGCGACCTCCCGCCAGCCGCCGGGGTCGCGCACCTTGAGCGCCGCGGCCGCCGGCAGCACGACGTAGCGCAGCCCCTCCCGCGCGAGGAGGCCCAAGAGCGACTCGTCGGCGGCGCCGGCGGGGGGGACGAAGCCGCGGGCATCAACGCCGAAACGGCGCGCGAAGTCGGCCAGGCCCCAGCGCACGGCGGCGCGGCGGTCGTCCTCGGAGGCGGCCGGGAGGTCCAGGGCGGGGTAGGCGGTCGCCAGGGCGTTCGTCCTCCCGGCGGCGGCGAGGCGCGCGTAGACCTTGGGCGCCCGGCGCGCGACGCGGTCGAGGACGGCCGGGGCCGCGTCGAAGCCGACGAGGGCGTAGAGGTCCACGAAGGCGCTCAGACGTCCCGCCGGGTCGCGGCGCTCGGCCTCGGAGAGCGGCCCCCAGCACTCGTGCAGCGCGCGGTCGGCGTCGTCCAAAAAAGGCGCGGCCGCGAGGTCGGCTTCGGGCTCCTCGAGCCAGGGGTTCTCGCGCTCGGGGTGGTCCAGATGGAGGTGGATGTGGAAGCCCTTGTTCCGCATCCGGCGGGCTCCTAGAGGTGGTCCACGATGTCGCGGACCTCGGCGCGCAGGCCCAGGACGACCGGGCCGACGGCCTTGAGGCCGCCGGCCAAGAAGCGCCGGCCCATCAGCGGGTCGTCGCCTTCGAGGACGGCGGTGAAGGGGACGGCGCCCAGGCCGCGCCCGTCGATGAGGGCCATCCGGGCGCCGGCGGGGACGGCGGAGGCGGGGGGCGCGTCGGCCAACGGCACGACGACGGCGAAGCGGCCGGCGGGGCCGGGCATCTCGGCCATCGTCCCCAAGGTCACCGAGGTCGGCGTCAGGTGGCGGCCGAGGCCGGCCTCGGAGACGAGCGAGGTCGCCGCATGCAGGTCCTCGATGCGGTGGGTGGCGCGGAGGACCAGGATGTCCGAGCCGTGGGCCAGGCCGGAGAGGGCGTACGCGCCGGTGCGCACGTGCTCGGCGCCGCGGTCGAAGGCGCGCAGATAGTCCTCGCGCGCGGAGACCTTCTCGTTGGCGAGCATCGAGCGGTAGCCCGGCTCGATGCGCAGGGTCTGGACGGACGCGAAGAGGGTCTCTTCAGCGGATGTCGCTCGGGTACCGGTCATCCTTGCCTCCGCGCGGACGGTCGTCAGGAAAGACGTCGATGGCCCCGGGCTTTTGGCGCGTGCGGCGGCGCTCCCAGCGCTCGGGCTCGATGCGGACGGGCGGGGGCGCGGGCGCCAGCTCGTCTTCGGGCTCGGCGGGGACGGGCTTGGGCTTCTTCTTGGGGACCAGCTCGCCCTTCTCGAGCGCGAAGCGCTCCATCGGCTCCGGCTCCGGGGCGTGGCGCTCGAGGCCGGCGGCGCCGGCGGCGTCGAGGACCAGGACCGGGGCGCCGTCCGGCACGCCGGCGACGATCTCGGTCTCGTCGTAGGTGGAGACGCCGGTGGAGACGCGGATGGGCAGGAAGGCGACGCCGTCTTTGACGAGCAGGGCCTTCGTGGGGACGCTCAGCACGTCCTTCTTCACCTCGGCCTCGATGAGGCCCTCCCACTCGGCGCCGGCGGCGAGCCAGGCGTCGGGCGTGAGGAGCACGGTGAAGGTGCCGCCGGGGACGACCTTCTCCCCTTGGACGTCGCGTACGAAGCGCTCGATCTTGGCCGCCTGCCGCCGCTCGGGGTCCTTCTTGTCCCAGAAGCGCACCAGCTGGCCCTCGCGGACCCAGGCGGTGTCGCCCGGGCGCACGCGCCCGACGAGGCGCAGCTTCCCGGCGGCCTCGGCGAGCAAGGTCCCGGCCTGCGTCGGCGTGCCGGGCTGGGCGTAGACCTTGACGACGAAGCAGCGGCCCGGGCAGGCGATGGGGACGGCCTGGAACACGCGCTGCCAGCGGTCCTCGAGCTCGCCGGTGGGCGTCGAGGAGTTCGAGTCCACCAAGGCGGCCATCTCCTTGGTGAGCAGGGTCCCGATGGGGTCGCGCTCGTCGGACCAGCTGTTGGCCTTCTTGACCACCGTCTCGATGCGGCCTTCGATGGTGGACTTGAGGCGGTAGACCTGCTCGGGACGGACGGTGCCCTGCACGCGCACGAGGAGCTTCATCGTGCCGCGGCGCACCTTGGCGACGCCCACGGTCCCGGTGGAGGCCTGTTGGGCCGCCGCCGGGACGCAGAGCGCCGCGACGAGCGCTAGGCCGGCGAGGCGGCGCACGCCTTCTCCTTCTCGGCGTCGAGGCGGGCGTTCGAGCCCTTCCAGACGTTGGCGAGGAAGGCCTCGTACGTCCACGGCGCGGTCTCCTTGAAGGACTTGGAGAGCGCCTCGGCGTAGGCCTGGATCTCGAGCTGGGCGTGGCCGTCGGCGCGCAGGGCCAGGAAGTTCATCAGGCTGCGGGCGTTGACGGTCCAATAGAACTCCGTATAGAGGTTGACCGGCAGGGCCATCCGCGCCATCTCGCGCGCGACGCCGGCGGCGATCAGGGCCTCGTAGGCCTTGAAGGACTGGTCGACGGAGGCCTTGAACACCTTCGAGAGCGCGGCGTGGTCGAGCTGGGGCGAGCTCACCGAGCCCTGCTTGTTCTTCAAGTCCTGCGCCCGCCAGGTCGCGGGGAAGTAGAAGTCGTCTTTGGTCTGCGTGTAGCGGAAGCTGACCTCGTTGTAGGCGGCGAAGCGGTGGCGGAACCACTGGCGCGCGACGAAGATGGGGCATTTCACGTGGAACTTCCACAGCGCGTGCTCGAAGGGCGTCAGGTGCTGGTGCTTGAGGAGGTAGGCGATGAGCTTCTTGTCCTTCTCGTCGCCCTTGGTCGTCCCGGCGTAGGACACCCGCGCGGCCTGGACCACGCCCTGGTCGCCGCCCATATGCTCCACCAGCCGCACGAAGCCCTTGTCGAGCACCTGAATCTCGTTCATAGCGTCTCCTCTCGCTGCATCTTAGAAATTCTTCCGGCGCTCGGCGTCGGGCAGGGCCTGGCCGGCGTCCTTGAAGCGCACCTGGTCGGCCTCGGCGCGCAGGCCCTCGGCCCGGTCGGCGGCCCAGCGGGCCAGCGCCTCGTCCGGCAGGAGCCCCTTCTCGACCCAGCGCAGGAAGGGGTTCTCGAGGATGCGGTGCCAGGCGCGCGTCGAGCCGTCCCGGGTCATCAGCCAGGGCACCACGACCACGCGCCCGCCGCGGGACAGGCCCTGCGCCACGTCCTTGAGGCCCTTCGCGGAGTCGGCCGCCTGACGCGGCTTCTCTTTGGTCGCCGGGCGCAGCAGCCAGCCGCGCGCGCGGGCCACCCCATGGTCCTTCGAAAGGCGCGCGAGCAGGGCGTCGAGCTCCTTCTGCCGCGTCCCGTTCTCGTCGTCGCTCTCGGCCCCGGCTCCCACGACGAGGACCGCCTCGGGCGTGCCGCGGCGGGAGCCGTCCTTGGCGAGGCGCGCGAGCGCTGCCGCCGCGGCCGGGTCGGAGCCGAGCGGGGCCGCCAGCGCGAGCGCGGCCTTGGTCTTGACCCGCGGCACGACGCGCCGCGTCATGCCCCAGGCCTCGAGGAAGGGGCGGGAGGGGAGCTTCTCCATCCCGAGGATGTAGCGGAGCTGGGCGAGCTCCATCGAGTCTTCATGGAGGAAGACCGGCACGACGGCCACCTTGCGGGCGCGCGAGGACTGCAGGCGGTCGAGGGACTTCTGGAGGCTTTTGGGCTCGAGGGGGCCGGCGAAGGCCTCGAGGGGGATGTCCTTGCCCAGCCGCTTCTTCACCTGGTCGACGAAGAGCTTCCAGTCGCCGCCGCCGTCGGGGCCCACCAGGAGGACGCCATAGGCCTTCTCGGACCAGGGGGACTGCGCCGCCCGGGCGGCGGGGACGGCGGACGTCAGGGCGAGGAGGAGCGCCAGGGCTCTCGGCGGCATCGTCCTGATTCTAACAGTTTCGTGTTATGGGCCTATGTCGCAACCGGGGCTGATTTCTGCGTCGGCGGATGAACGGCGGAATTTACGCGCCTCGGGCGCGTGGGTTCGAGAATCGCGAACGACCGCGATTCTCGAACCTCCCCTCCGTGAACGGCGATGGTTCGGAATTCATGACGGTCCTGCCCAGGGCCATCAGGGGGAGGGTCTATCCACAAAATCAAAACGAATCATCCACAACCAAGTGGGCGCATTTGAAGAAATTTGTGCTTTAAATCTCAGGATGATTTACCGCCAAAATGGCGGTAATATCTGTCGAGAATTTCGAGTTAAATTTCTCGAATTTTGCCCACTCCACTTGTGGATGAGCCGGGCTGCACGCCCACGCCGTTCATTGAGAGGAGGTTCGAGGATTCCGGCTGTTCGGAATCCTCGAACCCACGCGCCCGAGGCGCGTAAATTCCCCCGTGCGGCGTCCTAGCCTCGTTTCTTAAAGAAGTCCCTGAGCCGCCCGAACATGCCCTTCTTGTGCAGCGCGCAGTCTTCGGAGGGCTTCGTCCCCTCGAGGAAGAGCTCTTCGCGGCGGGTCGGGCAGCCCTCGTGCGCCAGCTGCCCCGAGGAGGGGTCCACCTCGGCGGTGACGAGGCCCTCGGGGCGCGGCCAGGGGTCGGGCGCGTCGGGCGCGCGCAGGTCGGGGGGCAGGGCGGCGGCCATGAACTCGGCCCAAACGGGCATCGCCCCGGACGCGCCCGTCTGGCGCAGCGGCGCCGGCTTGTCCTCGCCCGACCACACGCCGGCCACGAGCCAGGGCGTGTACCCGATGAACCAGGCGTCGCGCCCGTCGTCGGTGGTGCCGGTCTTGCCGGCGCTGACGCCGGCCAGGCCCCACTTGGCCAGGCCCTTCGCGGTGCCGGCGCGCACCGGCTCGCGCAGCAGGTCGGTCAACAGCGCCGCTTCGGGCTCCGAGAACACGCGCTCCGAGGTCCCGGCGCGCGCCTCGAGCACGGCGCCCTCCGAGTCCAGCACCGCGTCGACGGCGTGCGGCTCGAAGCGGATGCCCCCGTTGGCGAACGGGACGTACGCCCCGGTGAGCTCGAGGAGCGTCACCTCGGAGGCGCCCAGCGCCAGGCCCAGCTCCGGCCGCAGCTCCCCGGTCAGGCCCAGCCGCCGGGCGGTGGCGATGATGCGCGCCGCCCCGACCTGGGCGGCGAGGTCCACCGAGGCGGCGTTGATGGAGGCGGCCAGCGCGGCGCGGACCGTCACGGTCCCGCGGTAGACGCCGTCGTAGTTCTTCGGGGTCCAGGTCCCGCTCGGGATCTCCCAGGTCCGGGTCGCGTCCTCGAGCAGGGAGGCCGCGGTGAACGCGGGCTTCCCGCCGTCCGGGTCCGTCAGCGCGGACGCGTACACGAAGGGTTTGAAGGCGGAGCCGGGCTGGCGGCGCGCGCGGGTCGCGCGGTCGAAGGGGGCCGTGACGTAGTCCTTGCCGCCGACCAAGGCGCGGACCGAGCCGTCGGCGGGGTCGAGCGCGACCAGGGCCCCCTGGTACTTGGCCTTGGAGACCGCACGGCGCGCCGCCTCTTGGAGCCAGGGGTCGAGCGTCGTGTGGACGGTGACGCCGCGGGCCATCAGGTGGGCGTCGGGGTGGCGCTCGTCCAAGAGGCGTTCGACGTACGCGAGGAAGTAGTCGGCGGCGCGCGGGCGCAGCGCGGCGTTGGCCGACAGGCGCAACGCCGCGACGCCGGCCGCGCGCTCCTCGGCGGGGGAGATGCGGCCGTCGCGGCGCATCGCGGCGAGCACGACGCGGCGGCGCTCGGCGGAGGCTTCGGGGTCGCGGCGCGGGTCGAAGCGCCCCGGCGAGGCGAGCATCCCCGCCAGGGTCGCGCATTCGGCCAGCGTGAGCTCGGCGGGCTTTTTGTCGAAGAAGTGCCGCGCGGCGGCGGACAGGCCGAACACGCCGACGGGGCCGTCTTGGCCGAAGTAGACGGTGTCTAGGTAGAGGCGCAGGATCTCGTCTTTCGAGTAGCGCGCGTCCAGATACAGCGCCAGCGCCGCCTCCTTGAGTTTGCGCTTGAAGGTGCGCCGGGGCGTCAAAAAGAGGTTCTTCGCGAGCTGCTGGGTCAGCGTGGAGCCGCCCTGGGCGAGCTTGCCGCGCCGGGCGTTGCGCAGCGCCGCGCGCAGGATGCCGCGCGGGTCGACGCCGCGGTGCTCGCGGAAGCGGCGGTCCTCGGTGGAGACGACGGCGTCCAGCATCCACGCCGGCGCCTCGCCGGCCTTGAGCGGGGTCCGGCGCACGCGCCCGGCCTTCGACACCTCGTAGAGGGCCTCGGGTTCGAGCGCGGCCTCGACGAGCGGGGCTCCGTCGGCGAGGCGCAGGCCCTCGAGACGCCCCTCCGCGATGTCGAGCACGATGCGCTGGGGCGTCGCGCGCACGAACGGATGCTCGAAGGCCCGCAGCGTCACCTCGACGCGGGCGGTGGAGGTGGAGCTCCGCTCCTCGCGGAACACGCCCGGGCGGTCGGGGATGCCCGGCAGGTAGCCGAGGCGGCCGAGGCGTCCCGCGAGCTCCCCCGGCGAGAGGGGGTCGCCGGCGCGGAGCACCTTCGGGGCGGCGTAGACGCGGCTGGTGTAGGCGGGGTTCAGGTCCCCGGTGACGAGCGGGCCGAGCGTGCGCTCGGCGAACCGGTAGGCTCCGGCGAGGAGGGCGGCGGCGAGGAGGAGGGCCGCCGCGACGGCCAGCGCCGCGCCGCGCTCCCGGCGCCCCTTCTTGGCCACCGGCTTATTCGTCGAAGAGCCAGACGGCCGTCAGGCCGTTGGCGCCGACCGTCGCGACGGCGAGGCGGCGCGGGCGTCCCGGCCCGGCCGGGACCTCGTCGAGGCCTGCGGCGCCGCCGGCCAGCTCGGCCCGCCACGAAGGCTCGAGCGAGAGGCCGTTGAAGGCCAGGCGATGGAGCTCGGCGCCGCTGTAGAGCCCGAACGAGGCCGCTAGGCTCAGCATCTTGGGGATGTTGCGCAGGGTGTAGACGGCCTTGAGCTCGGTCCCTTCGACGCGGGTCAGGAGGCGCGGGTGGAAATGGAACTCGCGCCCGTGCCATTGGAGGTTGCCCGACCCGTAGCCGTAGGCGGCGGGCGTCGTCCAGGTCCCTTTCGCGAAGCGCAGCACGAGGCGCTGGGCCTGGTTGTAGTGGAGCAGCATCGGGGAGCCCACGGCGGGCGCGAACGCGAACCCGAAGAGCCAGTCGAGGCGCTTGTGCTTGAACGCGGGCTTCACGAGCTGGTAGCGGCCGTTCGCGAAGGCCAGGCGGTGGACCTGCCCGGCCGGGAAGTTGGAGTCGGGCTCGAGCGCCTGGGCCGCCAGCGCGCGGGCGCCGGAGTCCTCGCCGAAGGAGCGCACCAGCCAGGGCAGGGTCTCTCGGACCTTGAACGCGCCGCCCACGCAGTCGAGGACCATCGTCTCGACGGCGCCGGCCAGGCGGCTGTGGAGGGTGACGAAGACCTCGGCGCGGCCGTCGCCGTCCAAGTCCCGCGCCTCGGCGGCCAGGATGCGGGAGCCGGTCGTCTTGTCCTCGTAGGCGCACAGAAGCGGCCAGTCGCCCGACATCCTGCGGGCCTCGACCTTCTCGGCGGTGGCGAGCACGGCCTCGGGTTCCCCGTCGCCGTCGACGTCGCCCACGGCGATATCGAGGGCCTCCATGGGGAAGAAGGGGCTCTTCAGGGCCGGGTTGCGCAGGACCTCGCCTTGCACGGCCGCCGGCGCGGCGGCCGGAGCGGGGAGGGCGGCCGGCGCGGGGGTCGGGGCGGCCCCGACGCGGGCCTTCCACCCGGGCTGGGCGGTCCCGCTCTCGAGCGCGCCGACCGAGTACTTCTCCTCGACCGACGTGACCTTGCCGGCCCCGGCTTTTTCGAACACGGGGCCGAGGGAGGCGCCGGTGACGGGGTGTTTGAGCTCCTCGCCGGGCTTGAGGACCTCGAAAGGGGCGCCGACCGAGGCCGCGCCGGCGCCCAGGTCCATGTAGACGGAGGTCCCATCGGCCTTGACGACGACGCCGTCGGCGGCCCGGGCGGCGGGGGCGAGGACCAGCAGCGCGGCGAGGATGGAAATCGTTTTCATGGGGCGATAGGATATCATTCTCCCCATGAACCTGGCTCCCGTGGGCAAGGCGGAGGACCTCTTCTCGCTCTTCGCGCGGCGCGAGTACTCGGTCGTGGGCTCGCCGCCGGTCAAATCGTCTTTGGCCCGGTCCTGGGTCGAGCCCGCCTTCCAGGCCTTCGGCCGGGCCATCGCGCTCGTCGGGGAAGCGCTGCCCAACGAATTCTCCTTGAGAGCCCAAGACGCCCTCTATCGGGCCATCCAGGGCGGCGGCCCGCACGAGGACCAGCCCTTTTCCCCCGACCAACCCGCCTTGGCTCAGGCGGCCTCCCTTATAAAGGAAGCCCGGACCCGGACCGGACGCGAGCCGGCCGTGGCCTGCCTGATGGCGCACGCTCCCGTGGACAAGGAGTGGCTGCATTTGAACCCCCTCATGTTCCGCCACGGCCTCAAAGGGCTCGCGGTCGCGCGCGGGCGGGCGTGCCGCCCGCGCCTCGTCAACGCGGTGGACGCCTTCGCCTTGGACATGCTCGACCCCGTCGGCGAGGGGGCCTATGCGGGCTATATGGCCCACGCCCACCTGGGATTCCTGCGCGTCACGGCCGCGCGGCCGGCCGTCGGGAGGGTGCTGACGCACGGCGGCGGCTGGGAGCACATCCTCTGGCGCATCCTCCGGGTGCTCGAGGGAGGCGGGGAGCTCGTGATGGTCCTCGCGGGCGGCGTGCCTCCCACCGCGCGGGGTTATTACGCCCTGAGGGAGGCCGTGGGCCGGCTCTGCCGCCGGAGCCCCGCC
The DNA here is from genome assembly GCA_004322435.1 of bacterium. Classification (GTDB taxonomy): domain Bacteria; phylum Elusimicrobiota; class Elusimicrobia; order UBA1565; family UBA1565; genus SCTT01. The sequence continues at coordinate 8,836 of SCTT01000238.1, read as the reverse complement.
GCGCGCGACCCTCGGGGGGTCCTCGAGCGCCTTTCGGCCGCGGCCCCCTCCTTCGCCGCGTTCCGGGCCGGGGGGGAGGTCGGGGGCCTCCACAGCGCCTGGCGCCTCCTCGAGGCGTGGCTTCTCTATCTGGCGACCTCCGCCGGGGGGCGAAGCGCGCTCTCGACCGGGCGCCTCGACGCCCCCGCCGCGGCGGGCTTCGTCGCGGCCGCGGCGGCGCTGCAGGTCGCGCCCGCGGACCTGGTCGCGGCGCGCAAGGAGCTCGAGGCGGAGTTGGCCCGCGAGACCCCCTACCGGGAGCGCTTTTTGTCGCTCGTCGCGAGGCGCGTCGCCGCGGGAGGGCGCCCGGTGGTCCTCTTGCCGCTCGTGTGGGGGCGGCTCGGGGCGGTCCATGTGGCGTTCGTCGAGCCGGCGTGCCTGCTGCCGGCTCCGCGGGGAAAGGCCCTGGTCCTATCCCCCGACGGCAAGGCGGCCGAGACGACCGCCGGCGGGTGGGCGCGGGACTTCGTCGAAGCGCGGTTCCCCTGAACTTCCGAACTTCCGCACGCCTGGCACCAGCTTTAGTACACTCGGCGCGATGAAGGCGCGGCTTTATAGGAGCGCGGAAGAGCTCAAGGGCTTCTCGGTCAAGAACTGTCCGACGATGCCCGCCCCCACGTCGGTGCTGATGTGCGCGCCGGACCACTTCGCCGCCTCGCCGGACCATGTCCCCAGCGAGCCCGAGCGGAACAAGGCCCGGGCCGAATGGGACGGCGTCCGGGCCGCCTTCGAGGCGCTCGGCCGGCCCGTCAAGCTCCTCGACGCCGCCCCCGGCCTGCCGCACATGACCTTCACGGCCACCCATTCCCTGACCGGCGTGACCCCGCGCATGGAGAAGGTCTGCCTGCTCGGCCAGTCGCGCCGCCCCTCCCGCCGCGGCGAGGCGGAGCGCCTCGAGGCGTGGTTCCGGGCCGCCGGCTACCAGGTCGAGAAGCCCCGCGACCCCGCTCTGGCCTTCGAGGCCGGCGCCGACTGCGCCTGGCATCCCGGCCGGCGCCTCTTGTGGGGCGCGCACGGGTTCCGCACCGACCCCGAGGCTTACGAGCCGGCGGCGGAGGCCTTCGAGGCGCCGGTGCTGCTCCTCAAGCTCGTCAACGAGCGCTTCATGCACCTGGGCACCTGCTTCAGGCCGCTGACGCCCGAGGCCGTCCTGATCGTGCCGGCCGCCTTCGACCCGGTGAGCCTCGAGCTCATCCTCAAGATCTTCCCCATCGTGCTGGCCGCCGACGAGCGCGAGGCCGCCTCGATGATGCCCTGCGGCGCGGCCGTGGTGGACGGGACCGCGGTGCTCGAGGCGGGCGCGACGGCTTCCGCCGGGCACCTGCACGCCATCGGGCTGGTCATCAAGCCCGTCGAGACCCGCGAGTTCCTCAAGGCCGGCGCCTCCGTCGCGGCGCTGGCGGCCAACCTCTACTGACGTGGGGGCCGGCGCGCTCCTCCTCGCCGCGGCGTTGGCCGCCCGGGCCCAGGCTCCGGACTCCGTGCGCCCGGACCCGGCGGCGTCGCCGGCGCTCAAGGCCGCGCTCGCCGAGACCGCGCGCGAGCTCCGCAAGACCGAGACCGGCCGGCGCCTCTTGGCCCTGACCGACGGCCTGCGCCTCGTGGAGCGCCCGTACCGCCCCGGTCCCGCGCTGCGCTACGTGGGCGGCGACGCCCCGGCCCTGCTCGTGGATTCGGAGCGCGCGCCCACCCTCTCGCCGCTCGAGTTCGAGCTTTCCTCGGTGCGCGAGCGCTGGCGCGCCGCCGCGGCCCTGCCGGCCGAGGTCCTCGACGGCGAGTGGGCGGCCCGCCAAGCCGTCCTCGAGCACGCGTTGGAGAAGACGGACGTCGACCCGGCCTTCGCCGCCGAGCTCAAGACGGCGACGACCAAGGCCCGCGCGTCGCTCGAGTCCCGGCGCAAGCAGGCCGACTGGGCACGCAAGAACGGGGGCACGGGCGAGACGATGTTCCCCGGCGCGGCTCCGGCCGGCGAGCTCGACCGGCTGGCCTACGACCTCTATCTGTATTCCGAGGACCCGGGCCTCTTCTTCGCCTCCGCGGTGCGCTCCGGGACGGCTGTGCCGGAAGCTCCCACCTACGACGAGGCCCTCGAGTTCCTCGAGCGCCACGAGGAGGGTCTGGGGAGGGTGTCGTGGCCTGCGGGCGGCTGGGCCGAGCTCGACGGGCGCTGGTACAAGGCCGGCCCCGCCCGCGTCGCCAAGGACCTCGGCCGCGACGGGCTGCGGCGGCTGGCGGAGCGCCTGGGTCCCTACCGGGCGGCGGGCCGGACCGCCCTCCTTAAGAAGGTGAACGCATGGCTGCGCGCCGCGCCCTAGCCCTCCTCGCCGTCTTGGCACTCGGCGCGGCGTGCCAGGGCCGCCAGCCGCGCGTCGACGACGGCGCGACGGTCAAGCTCAGCTACACCGTCGAGGCCGACGGCCAACCGTACCACGCGACCCCGGGCCCCATCACCTTGAAAATCGGCACGGGCGCGCTTCTGCCCTCCATCGAGGCGCGCCTCAAGGGCCGCAAGGCCGGGGAGGTCGTGACGATGGCGCTCACCCCGGCGGAGGGCTACGGGGAGCGCGACGCGGCGAAGGTCGCGCGCATCCCGCTCGAACGCTTCGGCGCCCAGGCCAAGGGCCTGCGTGTGGGCGATAAGGTGGGGGGCGCGGCCGGCTCCCAGGCCGCCGAGGGAGTCGTCGTGGCGCTCGACGCGGAGGCCGCGACGCTCGACTTCAACCCGCCGCTGGCCGGGAAGGCCTTGAACGTGCGCGTGTCCCTCATCGAAGTCCTGCCTTAAACTCCATTTCCCGGCCTTCTGCACGGCCCCCCGGACGGAGCGATTTACGCGCCTCGGGCGCGTGGGTTCGAGAGTCGCCAACGGCCGCGACTCTCGAACCTCCCTCCTATGACCGGCGAAGATGTCGAACTATCCCCAGGGATAGCCGTTGCGTTAACGGCGGAGCGAGAGCCCGACCTTGCCTCGCAGAGGGTTCCCGCTTCGAGGATTCCCGTATGAGGAATCCTCGAAGCCACGCGCCCGAGGCGCGTAAATTGAGCCGCGAGGTACGATTTCGAAAACCGGTCAAGGTCAAGAGACCCGGGAACCGGGAGAACACGGAGCCTTGAAGCCCAGGCGCGTTCCGACTATATAGTGAGCATGCTCCGCGCCGGACTCCTCCTCGCCCTCCTGTCGGCCGTCCCGCTCCAGGCCCAGACGCCCGCGGAGGACGCGCGGAGCGCGGCCTCCGAAGGGCGCTACGCCGACGCGGCCGCTCGCTTCAAAGAGGCGCTGCGCCTCGAGCCCAAGAACGCCTCCCTCCACTTGGGGCTGGGGCTCGCGCTGCAGGCGCTCAAAGATTTTCCGAAGGCCGCGGCCGCGCTCGAAGAGGCGGCCAAGCTGGGTCCGGACGCCCCCGCGCCGTACTATTCGCTGGGCCTCCTCTACGAGGCGGCGGCGAGCGACCCCGCCGCGTTCGGCGAGCCGAAGACGGAGGCGGTGCAGCGGCGCTACCGGCACAAGGCCCTCAAGGCTTGGGAGCGGTTCCTCAAGACGGAGAAGGACTCAAAGCGCCTCGAGGCCGGCCGGGCGCATCTCGAGCGGGTCAAGGAAGAGCTGCGGTGAGGCGCGTCCTCCCGGCCCTGGCGGCCCTGCTGGCCGGCTGCCTCGCTTCCGACGCCATCAACAAAGACTACGACCGGACGAAGGTCCGGCGCATCGGCGTGCTCGCCTTCGACTACGCCGGCCGGACGCCCTTCGGCGCCGAGGACATCTTCGCCAAGCACCTCTTGGACCGCGGCTATCACGTCGTCGAGCGCGCGCGCCTCGAGAGCGTGATGCGCGAGCAGAACCTGAGCCTGTCGGGGCTGCTGGCGCCGGGGACGGCCAAGGGAGTCGGGCAGGTGCTGGGGGTCGACGCGGTCCTCATCGGCTCCGTCACCGCCTACGAGGCCGAACGCAAGACGCTCGTGATGGTCGACTCGCGCACGACGCGGGAGGAGCCGGTCTTCGAGACCAAGCCCGAGAAGCGCAAGGACGGCAAGACCCATGAGGTGACGCGCCAGGTCGGCAAGAAGGTCACCGAAGAGGTCAAGCAGATCCCGTTCATGCTTCCCGTCGACGCGGAGGTCGGGCTGGCGGTCAAGCTCGTGGACGTCGAGACCGGCGAGGTGGTCTGGGTGGGCACCGAGACCAGCCAGGGCGTCAACGGCGCGATGGCGACCGACTGGATCGCGTCGTATTTGGTCAAACGGCTGTCTAAGAAATGGGTGTCGCGCCGGGACTAGTCCGGCTACAATCGAACGATGGCGAAGGGGTCTCAGGCCGAGTTCGTCGTGCTGGGGTCGGGGAGCTTCTCCCCGGCCAAGGCGGGCGCCGGCACGCACCGCAACCCGGCCGGCTACGCCCTCAAGCTCAAAGACGAGGTCGTCCTCTTCGACCTGGGCTTCGGCAACCTCCGCCAGCTGGCCCGGGCGGGCCTCGACCCCGACGCGGTGGGCACCGTCTTCTTCACGCACCGTCACCCCGACCATGTCGGCGACCTGTCGGCGCTCTTGTTCCGCTGGCGCTACGAGGGCGGGCCGCGCAAGGGCAAGGTCCGGCTCTACGGCCCGCGGGGTTTTAAGTCCTTCGTCGCGCGCCTCGAGCGCGCGTACCATCCTTGGCTCAAGCCGCGCGGCTGGACGATGGAGGTGACGGAGCTGGCCGACCGCGCCGTGGTCAAGGGCGAGGGCTGGAAGGCGGCGGCCCGCGAGGTTCCCCACACCACCGAGGCCCTGGCCTACCGGTTCGAGGCCGGGGACGCGTCGGTCGTCTACACCGGCGACACCGGCTGGGACGCCGGGTTGGCGCGCTTCGCGGCGGACGCGACGCTCTTCGCCGTCGAGGCGACGCTCCACGACGACGAGCGCATGGACGGGCATCTGCGCGTGCGGGAAGCGCTGGACCTGGGCCGGGCGTCGAAGGCCAAGACGGTCCTGCTGACGCACCTCACGGCGCGGTCCGAGAAGGGTTTGGAGAGCCGGTTGGCGGACGAACCGGGGTTCCGGGCCGCCGAGGACCTGATGAGGATCCCGCTCTAGCCGGGCGCCCGACGTCGGCTAGCGGGGGCGGACGGCGCCTGTTATACTGCGTTCCGATGGCGATCGCGCTGCTTCTCGCGCTGGGTCTCGGCCCGGCCGGCGCCCAGACGCGGATGTCGGGAGGGCCGCCTGAGGAAGCGTTCGCGGCCTGCCGGGACCTGAAGGCCGAGGCCCGCTGCTCCTTCACGGCGGGCGGGGGGGCGGCGATGTCCGGGGCCTGCGTCGAGTTCTTGGAAGGCCTTTGCTGCATCCCCGACGGCATGGACCGTCCGCCCGCCGGCCGAGGGGCCGTGCCGAGCATGCGGCGCGGCGGCGACGTGGAGGAGCGGCCGCAGTGGCTTAAGGACCGTATGGCCGAGGAGGAGGCGGCGCGGCAGGCCGCCTCTCCGCCGGCCGCCGCGCCCACGCCGGCCGCGGCCCGGGGCGGCCTGCCGCTCGGCTCCTTCGCGCTGGGGGCGGCCGTGTTCGGGCTGGGCGTCCTCGTCTCTCGACGCCGCTCGGAAGCCCCGGCCGTCCCCGCGGCGCCTCCCGCGGCCCCGACCGCCCCCGCGGCGCCGCCCCGCCCCCCCGGCCCCCGCGTCCTGGCGGGCCAGTTCGAGCTCGGACGCGAGATCGGCCGGGGCGGGATGGGGGTGGTCTACGAGGCGCGGGACAGGACGCTCGAGCGCCGCGTGGCCATCAAGGAGATGAGCCCCGAGATCGCCCGCGACCCGCGCGGCCGCGAGCGCTTCATCGCCGAGGCCCGCACCGTGGCCCGGCTCACCCATCCCAACATCGTCGCCATACACTCCGTGCTCGACGAGCCGGACGGGCTCTATCTGGTCTTCGAATACGTCGACGGCGAGACCGTCTCGTCATTGCTGGGCCGCCGCGGGCGCCTCGGCCTCGCCGAGGCCCTGCCGCTGCTCGCGCGGGCGGCCGAGGCCGTCGACTACGCGCACGGCGAGCGCGTCATCCACCGCGACCTCAAGCCGGGCAACATCATGCTCGACCGCGGCGGCCGTCCGAAGGTGATGGACTTCGGCATCGCGCACCAGGCCAAGCTCACGGTCAGCCGTTTGACGCGGACCCAGGCCGTCGGCACTTTGGCCTACATGCCGCCCGAGCAGGAGATGGGGGAGGCCGTGCGGGAGTCCGACGTCTTCGCCTTCGCCGCGCTCGCCTACGAGGCCCTGACCGGAGAGCTGCCGTTCCCGGGCCCGAACTTCTACCAGCAGAAGGTCACCTGCTTCTTCCGGCGCCCGAGCGCGCTGGGCCTCGCCGAGGCCGCCGACCCCGTTTTCGAGCGGGCCTTCGAGCCCGAGCCGAAGGGCCGCTTCGCGACGGCGGGCGAGTTCGTGGCGCGCCTGCGGGAGAGCGCCTGATGGCCGACAGCCTCGCCGGCGGAAAGGGCCTGCCGCAGGGGGAGGCCGAGGCCATCTCCCGCGCGGCCGTCCGCGAGGCGGCCCGCCGTACGCGCACCACCCTGCCGCCCGGGCGTCCGGCCGCCGACGCGGCGCGCAAGCGCCTGCCCCAGGGGGCGCCGGACGGCGCGCCCAAGCACCGGGTCCGGCGGGTGGCGGTGCTCTACGCGCCTGGCCGCGACGCCGAGGCCGCCGACCTCTGGGCGGCGCTCCACGACATCGGCAAGACGATCCGCGTGCCGGTCTACCTGCGCGCGGTGCTGCTCGAGCCGGTCCACGACGGGGCCGCGGCGACCCAGCTGGCCGGCAAGGCCGGCGTGGGCGGAGCCATCGCCGCGCTGGCGGTCGTCGACGCGCCGCTGGCCCCCCGTTTCGCGGAGGCCTTCGAGAAGCGGCGCGTCAAGCTGCTGACCGTCCCGGCGGACAAGGTCCACGACCGCGCGACGCTGGTCGACATGATGTCCGAGCTCCTGGTGCTCGACCCGGTCGCCTTTGCCGGGGACTTCGCCTGGGGCGAGGGCTTCGACGCCTAAGGCGGCCGGCGCGGTCCGTGACCTGGAATCGCAACAACCCCGGGGGTATACTTAGGGATATGCGACTCCTCGCCGCCCTCCTGGCCCTGTCCCTCGCCGTGCCGGCCGTCGCCATCGACGACGTCCAGCCCAAGAAGCCGGTCAAGGAATCGAAGGATAAGAAGAAGGACAAGAAGAAGGAAGGCCGGGACTACGCGGAGTCGAAGTACGTCTCGGTCTCCCCGGAGGCCGGCAAGAGCTCCTTCCGTTTCGATTCGGACGGCGAGCCGGTGCTCTCCGAGAAGGCTAAGAAGCGCCTCGAAGAGGAAGCGAAGAAGAAGGCCGCCGCCAAGAAGAAGGAGAAGAAGGACGCCGACAAGGCGGCGGCGAAGGCCGCCGCCGAGGAAGCCTCCGAGACTAAGCCCAAGAAGGCCAAGAAGAAGGTGGTCAAGAAGGCCCTCCAGAAGAAGAAGTCCTTCGGGGAGGCTGAGGCGGCCGAGGACGGCGCCGCCGGCGGCATCGACCCCGCGCTGGCCGCCCAGGCCGCGCAGGCCATGGGGGCGGGCAAGCTCCCTCCGATGGGCGCGCCCGGCGGGATGGGCGCGGGCGGCGACTCGGGCGGCGGCGGAGACGACTCGGGCGGCGAGTAGGCCTTACCGGCCGACGGCTTTTTTGGCGAGGCGCCAGGCCTCGTAGGCGGCGAGGACCCCGAACAGGACGGCGGAGTACACGGCCACGAAGGTGAGGCCTCCCTTCGTGCGCTCGGTCGCGTGCCCCTTGAGGTCCTCGGGGGCCGTCGACATCGCCGTCACGACCTCGGAGTAGGGCGAGAGCACCAGGTACGCCTCCCGGTGGACCTTCTGCAAGAGAGGCTTGGACAGAGGCAGGGCGTATTCGAACCCCGAGACGGGATGGCTGGGGTCGCCCTCGGCCTTCCAGGCGGCCTTCAGGCGCTTGAGGAACTCGGCGTTGTGGGTCGGCCGGCCGTCCTCGGTCAGCGTCTGGACGTCGAGGTCGGAGCCGGGGCCGGCGGCGCCGTTGGCGAAGGAGCCCAGGAGGACGGCGCCGACCACTCGGTTCCCGCGCGGCCGTCCCGCGTTCATCTCGAGGATGACCCGGCGCACCGTCGCGTCGAAGAGGTCCAGGACCTCCTTCTGCCGCCGCGCCTGGTAGTCGGCCAGCACCGCGGACTTGTCGTCGGTCAGAAGCGAGTCGAAATAGGGCCCCACCTTCTCGGGCGGCATCACCGCGGCTTCGCGCAGCGCGTGGAAGAGGACCTTGCGGAACTGGGTCGAGCGGCGGTTCGGGTTGTACTGGGTCGCGCGCGCGGTCAGGCGGGCGAAGGCCTCGGCGGAGCCCGGCTTGTCGGCGAAGTAGCGGATGTAGATGCGCCAGGCGTCGATGAGCACCGTGCGGTTGGCCGCGACGCGAAAGCCCATCGGGGCGTAAGAGCCCGTCGAGCCCATCACGCGGTGCGCGATGAAGAACCCCATGATGCGGTCGACGGCCCGTTCCTGGCCGCGAGCGAGCCCCTCGCGCACCTCGTCCCAGCGCTCGATGAGGCGGGGGAAGGTGTACCAGTAGAGCGAGCTGCCGGTGATGCGGAAGTAGTGGTAGGCGTCCTTGGCGCGGCGAGACAGCGTCTGCGCGGGGATGACGACCGGGGCGTCCGCCTCGAGGGCGGGCTTGGCCGCCGCGGCGGGGGAGGAGGGGCGGCCTAGGAGCGCGCGGGGCGCGGCGGCGCGGCCGGCCCAGACCTCGCCCGTAGCTCGCCGGGAGGCTCCGCCGGTCCAAAGGGGCTCGACGTCTTTGGCGACG
>SCTT01000237.1 GCA_004322435.1 bacterium | reverse complement strand
GTGGACGCCAACCTCGGCCCCGTGCACCTCTTGGTCGAACTCCCCGAGGGCGGGGCGCGCATCGCCCGCTTCCAGGACTTCCGCGGGATGGCCCCGGCCGCCGCCGTCGAGTCGGCTTCGGCCTTCGGCCTGGACGCCGAGACCTTGGCCCGCCACGACGCCCAGCTCCAGACCGCGATGCCGGTGTCCCAGGCCGTGTGGCTGAACGTCGCGGCCCCCAAGGTCACCGCGCTGCGCGCCGAGCTCGAGGCGCGGGGCTTCAAGGTCCGCCGCGCGGGCCCGATGTACCGGCTCATCAAGGAGACCGGCCCTCTCTCCGGCCTGCCCGGAGCCCGCGAGACGCGCGGCCTCGACGGCAAGGACGTGCTCGTCGCCTACCTCGACGAGGGCGGCGACACCGGCCACCCCGCCTTCGGCGAGGGCCGCGTCGCCGCGAAGCGCAACTTCGTCCCCGAGGAGGGCGGCGCCGAGGACGTGGACACCGAGAGCGTCAGCCACGGCACGCACGGCATGGGCATCGTCGGCGCGCAGCCGGTGGACGGCTCCCCCTACGTGGGCATGGCCCCCGGCGTGCGCTTCGCGGTCGGCAAGGTGCTGGGTGCCCAGGGCGGCTCCGAGGCGACCGTGATGGCCGGCCTCGAGTGGGCCGCGAGCCTCGCCGACCCGTTGAAGCAGCCCGTGATCGTCAACCTTTCCTTGGGCGGTCCCGGCGAGCCCGACAGCGCGCTCGGGCGCCTCGTCAACAAGCTGCGCCTCAAGAACATCGTGGTCGTCTGCGCCGCCGGCAACGAGGGCCCGATGGAGGGGACCGTGGGCTCGCCGGCCAACGCGCCCTTGGCCATCTCGGTCGGCGCGGTCGACAAGAAGAAGGCCCTGACCGACTACTCCTCGCGCGGCAAGCCCGGCACCGACGAAGTCAGCTGGGTGGACTTCGGCGGCGGCGTGTTCTTCGGCCTGCCGAACCCCTACGAGATCGTCTCGGCCCTGAACCGCAAGCTCGCGGACGCGATGGCCGAAGAGCCCGGCACGGTCAAGTGGAACGGCAAGCCGCTCTACCTCTACATGTCCGGCACCTCGATGGCGGCGCCGCACACCACCGGCAAGCTGGCGCTCCTGGCCGAGCGGATGCTGCGCGCCTTCCGCGCGGCGGGCAAGGACCTGCCCACCGGCTACTCCTTCTACCTCGAGACCGTCGTCGAGCGCTCGGCCTCGAAGGTCGAGGGCGGCGCCGAAGCCATCGGCGCCGGCCTCTTCGAGCCCGAGGCCGCCTTGGCCCTGCTCGACACGGAGCTCAAGGACCTGGACGCCGTCGCCGCGAAGTCCGAGGCGATGATGGCGGACGCCCAGAAGAAGTACGGCGACCAGCCCGCAACCCCGCCGGCCCCGACGGGCTGGTTCAACCGCTTAAAGAGCCTGTTCCCCGCCGTCTGGGCCTCCGCCGTGGGCCCCGTCAACCTGCTGCTCCGCTAAGAGTTAGAATGGGGGGGTGCTGAAAACCCTCGCTTTCCTCCTCGCCGTCTGTCTGCCCGCCGCGGCCCAGCAGGATTCCACCACGCTCGTGGACAAGCCCGCGGAGGCCGTCCCCGCCAAGAAGCCCGCCAAGCGCCGCGTGAAGGCCGAAGCGAAGCCCGAGGCCAAGGTCGAGGAGAAGGCCGAAGAGAAGCCCGCCAAGCCGCCGCGGCGCGGCCGCAAACCCGCGAAGAGGCCCGCCAAGGACGCCGTCGACGAGCTCTTGGCCGCCCCCCAGCCCGAACCCCCCAAGGCCGAGGAGCCCAAACCCGAGCCGAAGCCCGAGCCCAAGCCCGCCGAGCCCGTCATCCCAGTCTTAGACGTCGTCTGGCCCAAGGAAAGGGACGCGTATCCTTTCGTGACGCGCTCCTTCGTCTTCGGCAAGGCCAACTCCGGAGCCGCCCTGACCATCAACGGCCAGACCGTGCAGGTCCTGCCCTCGGGAGCCTTCTTCGCGATGATCCCCTTCTCCACCGGGACCTTCAACCTCGACTTCGAATCGAAGTTCTCAGGCGTCTCGGTATCGACTCGCCGCGTGGTTCAGGTCGCGCCCCCGTTCGGCCCCGAGCCCGAACCGGGGCAGGTCCTCGCGCTCTCGCCCTCCGAGGACGTCGAGGCGCGCCCGGGCGAGCTGCTCGTCGTGCGCTGCAAGGGCCCCGCGGGAGGCCAGGGCACGTTCTCCGTCGGCAAGGCGGCCCGGGACCTGCCGCTCCCTGAGAGCACCTCGACGGCGGCCGGCCTCTACGAGGGCCAGGTCTACCTCCCGGCCTGGCATAAGCGCGACCCGCTCGAGGTCGAGTGCCGCATCAAGGCCAAGAAAGGGGGAAAGGCCGTCGCCGCCGGCAAGGTGACCATCCTCGACCCGCTGCAGACCGGCGTGGCCCTGACCACCGGCCGCAACACCATCGTGAAGACCTTGGACGGCGGCTACACGTACTTCCTGCCCGCAAACGTCCGCCTCGAGACTTTGGGCCGCCGCGGCGGCTTGGTCCATGTGCGCTTCACGGGGCAGCTCGACGGCTG
>SCTT01000236.1 GCA_004322435.1 bacterium | reverse complement strand
GCGCCTCTTCGGCCGCCTGCGCCGACGTCGGAGCGGCGGCCGCGCCCCCCGTCATGTCCTGGAGGATGCCGTCGAGGTCGCTTAAGATCGAGTCGATCTCGTTGTCGGGCTCTTGGCCCTTGGGCGCGGGGGTCACGGCTGCGGAGGACCTCCCATCCCGCGGAGCTTAAGCGACACGTCCTCGGCGTTCGTCGCGCTCTCGAGGGCCTCCTTCTCGGTGATCTTCCCTTCCTGGAAGAGCCGCAGCAGGTCCTGGTCGAAGGTGTGCATGCCGTAGTAGCTGCCCGACTCCATCGTCTTGTAGATGTCGTTGTTCTTCGAGTCGATGATGTTCCGGCGCACGCCCGAGTTGACGATGAGGACCTCGGTGGCCGGGTAGCGCCCGCGGCCGTCCTTGGCGGTCACCAGGCGCTGGCCGATGACGCCCTTGAGCACGAGCGCCAGCTGCTGGCGGACCTGCGCGGCGTGCGCCGACGGGAAGCTGTCCACGATGCGGTCGATGGTCTGCACGGCGTCCAAGGTGTGCACGGTCGAGAGGACCAGGTGCCCGGTCTCGGCCGCCGTCAGGGCCGCCTGCATCGTCTCGACGTCCCGCATCTCCCCGATGACGACGATGTCGGGGTCCTGCCGCAGCACCTGCTTGAGCGCGCCGGCGAAGGAGGCGGTGTCCCGGCCGACCTCGCGCTGGACGATGGTCGCCTTGATGTCCTCGTGGAAGAACTCGATGGGGTCCTCGATGGTGATGATGCGGGCGTTCTGCGTCTCGTTTAAGCGGTGCACGAACGAGTTCATCGACGTGGTCTTGCCCGCGCCGGTGATGCCGGCGAAGAGCACCAGCCCGCGCGATTCGCAGGAGAGCTTGTCGAAGGCCTGCTGCGGGAGGTTGAGCTCCGCGAAGCCCTTGAGCTTGATGGGGACGACGCGCAAAGAGAGCGCCGCCGAGCCGCGCTGGCGGAAGACGTTCACGCGGAAGCGCGAGACCCCGTCGAGGCTGTAGGCCAGGTCCATCTCCTGGGCGTTCTGCCAGTGGGCCGACTGCTCGGGAGTCATGATGGTCTTGGCCATCGACTCGATGTCCGCCGCGGTCACCTTCGCGATGTTCACCGCCGGGACGAGGTTGCCGTTCACGCGCACCGCCGGGCAGGCGTTGGCCTTGAAGTGGATGTCGGAGATCCCCTTCTCCACCATGAGCTTGAGCAGATTCGTCAGGTCCATCGCCATGTCGGGCCCCTTTTGAAACGGCAAACGACCCCCTCGTCCTGAGGGGGAAAATTATCCTTGTTTTCCCAGTGCTTTCAGGACGAGCGGACGATACGGACGCCCTGGAGCGCCAGCCACTCCAAAGCCAGCGGGCTGACGATGGCGTCCTTCGGTATTGTAAGGTCCCGGTTCCCGGGTGTCAACGCCTTGCGGACGTGATATTCGGACAAGAACACCCGGCCCTTCCCCGACGGCGCGGCCGGCCAGGGGGAGGAGGGCGCGGCCGGGGGCGGACGGGGGGACGGCGCCGGCGCCCGGGCGGGCGCCAGGGCGCGCAGGAACGCGTCGGTCAGGTCCCCCGTCTTCACGGGAGGCTAGACCTTGATCTGGATCTTGTCGAGGTACTTCTCGAGGTCGCCGTGCGGCCGCGGGATGACGTGGACGGCCACGAGCTCCCCGACGCGCTGGGCGGCCGCGCCGCCGGCCTCGACGGCCGCGCGCACCGCGGCGACCTCGCCGCGGCAGAGCGTCGTCACGAGCCCCGAGCCGATGCGCTCATAGCCCAGCATCCGAACCTTGGCGGACTTCGCCATGGCGTCCGTGGCCTCGATCATGCCCACGAACCCCTTCGTCTCCACCAAGCCCAACGCCTCGCCCTGTTCCGCCATATCTAAGCCTCCGGGTCCTGTCCGCGATGATCCACTTCGAGCCCCGCGTTGCAGTTGGGGCAGCGTTTGGCCGGGACGTAGGTGCGCACGCACTCGTCCTCCTCAGGCCAGTACTCCTCGAAATACATGTCCACCTTCTTGTGGCAGCGCATGCAGTAGCGCTCGAAGCCCGCGCCGCAGCAGGGGCAGAACTTGAAGCCCTCGGCCGCGTTGAAGGGCTTGGCCTCGGGGGTCTTGCGGTCCTTGACGTCGTTCGTCTCCCCGCGGTGCGACAGCGCCCCGCAGGAGCCGCACTGCAAATCCAGCCGCAGGAGGATCTGCTTCTTCTTCATCAGTAGCCCTTGCCGCCGGAAGGCTTGGCGTCGGTGACGATGGCGACGCTGGCCGAGGTCCCCAGGCGCGTCGCGCCGGCCTCGATCATCTGCTGGGCGGTGGTCGTGTCGCGGATGCTGCCCGAGGCCTTGACGCCCATGAGCGGGCCCACGGTCTTGCGCATGAGGGCCACGTCGGCCACCGTCGCGCCGCCCGGCCCGAAGCCGGTCGCGGTCTTCACGAAGTCGGCGCCGACCTCTTTGGACATCCGGCAGGCGCGCACCTTCTCGTCGTCGGACAACAGCGAGGTCTCCAGGATGACCTTGAGCACCCGGCCCCGCGTCGCGTCGCGCACGGCCTGGATGTCGTCTTTGACCAGCGCGTCGTTGCCGGACTTGAGCGCCCCGACGTTGATGACCATGTCGATCTCGTCGGCGCCGTTGGCGATGGCGTCGCGCGCCTCGATGGCCTTGACCGTGGGAGTCGTCGAGCCCAGCGGGAAGCCGATGACCGTGCAGACCTTGACGCCCGAGCCCTTGAGGAGCGAGGCCGACAGGGCCACATAGGTGGGGTTCACGCAGACCGAGGCGAAGCAGTAGGTCCGAGCCTCGGCGCAGAGCTTGGCCACCTCCTCCTGCGTCGCATTGGGTTTGAGCAAGGTGTGGTCCACGATGGGCGCGATGGCGTTGCAGCCCTTCGACGGGTGGCAGACGCCGATGCGGTCGGCGCCGAGGTTCTTTAAGGCCTGCGCGGCGGCCGCCGAGAGCGGCTGGCAGTGCGGACAGTCGGGGCCGTGCGTGTGGTCCTTCTCCGAGTCCCCGCCCTTTCCCGCCGGGGCCGGAGCGGCCTTCTTGAACGAGAAGTCCGAGGCGGCGCCGAACACCTTGCCCGCCGAGCCGATGGTGACCTTCACCTCGCGTTTGGGAGAAGACGAGCACGCCGAGCCCTGCTTCGCGTCCGAGCAGCCGCAGTGCTGCTTGAGCACGCCGCGGGAGGCCAATTCCTTGACCACGGCTTCCACGATGGTGCGCAGTTCGCTCTCATTCATAACCCTTCTCCTTGCCGCCCACGCAAACCTTGTCCACGATGCCGCAGATGACCGTACGGACCGGGGCCGTCTTGTCGCCCATGATCTGGCGGGCGGCCCCCCCCTCGTCGACGACCAGGACGATGGAGCCCGGCCCGGCTCCGACCCCGCCCTCGACGCAGAGCGTGGCCTCGCCGGTGGGCTTCTCGGTCATGGGGTCGATGGGGCGGACCAAGAGGAGGAGCCGGTTGTCCAGGCTCTTATGCTTGTACTGCCCCCAAGCGTTGCCGACGACCTCGCCGATGAACATTACCCTCGCCCCTCGCGGAAGTTCCGCACCTGGTGGCCCTCGATGATGCCGATGACGGCGGCGTCGACGGGCGGGACGTCCTTGAAAGCGACGGCCGCCTCGCGCGAAGCGACCCAGTAGACGAACTCGGAGGAGCCGGAGCCGCAGGCGTCGGCGGCCACGATGGGGCCGCCTTTGTCGGCCTTGGTCTCCCAGTCCATGGGCTGGATGAGGAGGAGCTTGAGGCCCTCGAGGGAGGGATATTGCTGGGTGCAGAACACCCGGCCGACGATGCGCGCGGCCTTCATCGGCCCTCCCGCCACTGCGGCTCCTGGTCGGCGTTGTAGTCGCGCCGCGCGGCCCGCGAGACCTCGGGGCCCAGGTAGCCGTAGACGGCTTTGAGGTCGGGCCCGAGCTCCTTAAGCCCCTTGAGGAAGTAGTAGGTGAAGAGGCCGTTGCCCTTCTCCGAATAGGTGTTGGAAATCTGCGCGCCGGAGGCGGCGGAGAGCACCGTGACGGTCGTCGGCGTCTCCTCCTCCACCGACACCACCAGCGGGCGCGCGCCCTTGGCCAGCACCGAACGGCCGCCCGCCCCGGAGAAGCAGGAGTCGAGGGCCACGAAGACCTTCTTGGCCTTGAGGCGCCCCAGCTGGTCGTAAAGCCGCTTGAGCGGGTAGGCGGTCTGCTCCAGGTAGGCCGGGTCGCCGTCGAAGGGGACCAGGTAGGAGGTGCCTTTCGCCGGGTCGGGGGCCCCGTGGCCCGAGTAGAACACGTAGACCTCGTCGCCGGCCGCCACCCGGTTCGGCAGCCAGCGCTCGAAATACTTCTCGAAGTCGCCGCGCGTCGCGCGGTCGTCGGTCAACAGCGCGACGTTTTCCTCGGGGACGCCCAAGACGCGCTTGAAGTACTCCGCCGCGAGCTTCGCGTCCCGCGCGGCGTAGTCGGCCTGAGGCAGGCCCTCGCGGTAGCGCTCGACGCCGATGACGACGGCGTGGGCGGCGCGCCGGACGGCGGTCTGGGGCGGGAGCTCGTCCAAGTCGGAGGACACGGCCGGCGCCCGCGGCGCGGCGGCGACGGGGCGGGGCGCCGCGCGGCCGAAGGACTCGAGCACGCCTTCGTCCCGCAAGGACGGCCCGATCTTGCCCACGGCCTCGGCGAAGGCCAGGTTCATCGCCGCGTTGGGGGCGTTCCCCACCGCCCCGCCGGCCCGGCCGACGGTCTGAGCGCGGCCGACGAGCTCGGCGTCCCAAACCTCGGCGCGCTCCATGTTCTTGAGCTTGAGCGCGATGCGCACGACGGCGTTCACCGGCACGCCGACGCCCCCGGACCAGGCCACGACCGCCTCGGTCAAAGCCGCATAGAGCACGCCGTCGGCCTTCGCGCGTTCGTCGGCCAGCGGAAGGCCCAGCCGGCGGAACTCCTCGAGGACGGCGTCCCGCAGCGCGTCGCCCGGAGACCCCTGCACGGGCGCGCCCCGGCCCTCGGGGCCGTTGACGCGCACGCCCCCCGAGCGGTCCTCGACGGAGGCCAGGAAGAAGCGCGGCTTGTTCGTCGCGGCCAGGCCGAAGGGCGGCGCCGTCGGTGCGTAGCGCAGGGCCACGGGGCTGGCGCAGGCGGAGGCCAGGAGAAAGGCGGGGAGGAGGATGCCTCGCCTCACCGGCGGGCCTCGAGCGCGGCGACCTTGGCCAGGCGGCGCTCATGGCGTCCGCCCTCGAACTTCGTCTCGAAGAAAGCCTTGGCTATTTCCTGCAGGGCGAGCTCCCCGTGTGTCTTCCCGCCCAGGCAGGCGACGTTGGCGTCGTCGTGGCCGGCGGCGAGCTTGGCGCTGACCACGTCGTAGCAGGACACGGCCCGCACGCCGCGGACCTTGTTGGCGACCATGCAGACCGCCCCGCCGAAGCCGTCCATCAAAACGCCCTTCTCGAACCGGCCGGAGGCGACCGCCTCGCCCACGAGCTGGGCGATGTCGGGGTAGTCCACGGCTTCTAAGGAATGGCAGCCGAAGTCGGTCACGTCGTGCCCGAGCCCCAGGAGGAACTTTTTGAGCTTCTCCTTGGCCTCGAACCCGCCGTGGTCCGACCCGATGACGAGCTTCAAGAAGCCACCGTCTTCACGAGCTGCGCGTCGGGCTGAGGGATGACGATGTGGCTGATGAGCTGGCCCTCGGGGACCGTGGCGATGCCCGCGCCGACGGCGGTGCGCACCGAGCCGACCTCGCCCGTCATCGACACGTAGCCCTTGCCGCCGCCGACGACGACCTTGGTCTCGATCAGGTGCACGAGCGAGGACTTGGCCGCGGCGTCGGCCGCGCGCACCGCGGAGATGGCCTCCTTCGTCTCGATGAGGCCGAAGGCGTCCAAGGCCGTCACGGGCCGGCGCTTGTCCAAGGAATCCAGCACCTGCTGGTGGACGTTGCGCAGGATGAACTGGTCGACGACGGTCTTGCCGGCCATGTTGACGCCGGCGCGCAGCGCCGACTCCACCTCGCCGACGGGGCCCTTGATGAGGATGGTGTACTTGCCGCGCGCGACGATGTTGGTCTTCACGAGCTCGACGTGGGCCATCTTGCACATGGCGTCGGTGGCCTCGATGCCCTTGGCGATGGAGCTCGTCTCGAGCATCCCGATGGCGATATTGGCGAGCATGGCGTCTCCTTAAGCGATCCTGAAGTAACCGACGAGGCTGCAGTGCATGGGCCGCACGAAATGGGTGGCGCGCGTCAAGCCGTCGCCGGTGGGCGTGCCGATGGACATCGACGCGTAGCCCTCGCCCATCCCGAGGCCGTAGTAGTTGGGGGCGTTTTTGACGAAGATGGAGGCCGCCATCCGGCGGGCCATCTTCGTCATGTTGGCCACGTTCATCGAGTACATCGAGGCGGTGTGGTGGTTGTAGCCCTCGGCATGGTAGGCCAGCTCGATGGCCCCGTCCACGCACTTGGCCATGGTGATGGGGAGCACCGGCATCAGCTGCTCGGTCCACACGAAGGGATGGTCGTTGGGGACGTCGGCCCACAACAGGCGCACCCCGTCGGGGACGCTGATGCCGCAGCCGGCGGCGATGACGGAGGCGTCCTTGCCGACGAACTCGCGGTTGAGCTTGGGATCCTTGCAGCCGCGGCCGCCCTCGACGATGACCTTCTTCGTCACGGCGTCTATTTGGGAGCCCGTCAGCTCGTACCCGCGCGGGTCGCGTCGCAGGGCCTCGAGGAAGCGCTGGTGCACGGACTGCACCACGATGACTTCCTTTTCCGCCGTGCAGAGCACGTTGTTGTCGAAGGAGCACCCTGAGATGACGCCCTTGGCGGCCTTCTCCAAGTCGGCGGTCTCGTCGACGACGACCGGGGGGTTGCCGGGGCCGGCGGCGATGGTCTTGCAGGTCTTGCCCACGGTCATCGCGACCTTCACGATGGCCGGGCCGCCGGTGACGAGGTTGACGGAGACGCCCGGGTGGGCCAGGACGGCCTTGGTCATCTCCTGGCTGGCGGGGTCGACGGTGGTGATGAGGTTCTTGGGGCCGCCGGCGCCCACGATGGCCTCGTTTAAGAGCCGCATCGCCTCGCGCGAGCATTTCACGGCCGCCGGGTGGGGCGAAAAGATGACCGAATTGCCGGCCGAGAGGATGGAAATGGAGTTGTTGATGACCGTCGCTGTGGGGTTCGTCGATGGGATGATGGCGGCCACGATGCCGAAGGGCGCCCACTCGACCAAGGTCAGGCCGTCGTCGCCGGTGTAGGCGCGGGACTCGAGGCACTCCGGGCCGGGGGTCTTCGTGGCCGTGAGGAGGTTCTTCTTGACCTTGTCCTCGTAGCGGCCCATCCCGGTCTCTTCGCGCGCGAGCTTTGCCAGGGGCTCGGCGTTCTGCACGGCCGTCTTCCGCATCGCGTCGATGATGGCCTTGCGCTTGGCCATCCCCAGAGCCTGGAAGGTCTCTTGGGCGGCGCCCGAGTCGCGCACGCAGGCGTCGAGGTCTTTGTAGACGAAGCCGTCCGCCGGGGCCCCCGAACGGGGCCCCGACGGGACGGTCTCCAGCCGCTTGAGGACTTCGGCGACGATGCTCTCGAGTTCCGCGCGTTCCATGCCTTACACCCTCAGCGCTTCGACAGTTCCTTGTCTTTGGACTTCTCGAACACCGCCTTGCCGTTCTGCTCGACGGTGTCGACGATGGCCACGATGGTGCAGTCCACCGGGTTCCCCTCGGTGGCCGCCGTCTGGCGCGCCGAAGAGCCCTGCACGAGGAGGACGAACTCCCCCTCGCCGGCCCCGACGGCGTCCACGGCCACCAGCGGGCCCCCCTTCGGGGTCCCGGCGGGCTCCACGGGCTGGACCAACAGGAGCTTCTTGCCCACGAGCTTGGGCTCCTTGTTGGTCGAGACCACGGTCCCGACCACGCGGGCGAAGATCACGGCTTACCGCTTGCCGCGGTTGAGCGTCTCGGGGATGGAGATGGGCATCTTCCCCTCGAGGTCCGGGTGCGGCTGGGGGATGACGTGGACGGCGATGAGCTCGCCCACGCGCTGGGCGGCGGCGCCGCCGGCGTCGCAGGAGGCGCGGCAGGCCGCGACTTCGCCGCGGAACAGCACCGTCACGAGGCCCGTGCCGACCTTCTCGTAGCCGACGATCTTCACGTTGGCCGCCTTCACCGCCGCGTCCGCCGCCTCGATGCAGGCCACCAGGCCCTTCGTCTCGATCATTCCCAACGCGTCCATGTTGCCTCCGTTTCGCTAGACCAAATACGCCAAATCGCCGTTCTTCACCCACGCCGCGTTCGCCTCGTCGGTGTCCAAATGCACCTCGAGCGCGAACTGGTCCGAGATGCGCGCGAGGCAGCTCTCGAAGACGGTCTCGCGCGGGCCCCCGCCCCCGCAGCGCACGCGCAGCAGGTCGCCGTCCTTGACCCGCATCCGCTGGGCGTCGGCCGGGGCGAAATGGACGTGGCGCTGGGCCACGATGAGGGCGTCCGCCACCTCGATGGAGCCCGCGGGGCCGGTGATGGTCACGGGCGCGGCGCCGGCGAGCTTGCCCGAGCCTTTGACAGGCGCGTCGATGCCCAGATGCTGGGCGTCCGAGCGGGAGACCTCCACCTGGGTCTTAGGCCGCCACGGCGCGACGAGCCGGACGCGCTCGATCTTGCCCTTGGGGCCCGAGATGGTCACGGTCTCCTCGGCGGCCCAGAAGCCGGGCTGGAGCAGGCCGCGCTTCTTCTTGGGCTCGACGTTCCCGAAGACCTTGCGCCAGTGCTCCTCGGTGATGTGGAAGTGCCGCACCGACACGCCGACGGGCACGGGCATCGCCGCGCGGTGCAGCGCCAACTCGAGGTCGGCGACGACTTTCGCGGCGGCGTCGGGCGGCAGACTCATCTCAGGCGCGGGCGGGGGCCTTGAAGTTGATGATGCGCAGGAAGGAGTCGGCCTTGAGGCTGGCCCCGCCCACGAGCGCTCCGTCCAAGTCCGGCTCGGACATCAGCGCGTCGATGTTGTCGGGCTTGACCGACCCCCCGTAGAGGATGCGCAGGCCGGCCGCGAAGGCCTCGCCGTGGAGCCGGGCGCAGGTCTTGCGGATGTAGAGGTGGGCTTCCTGGGCCTGGGCCGGGGTCGCCGTCTTGCCGGTGCCGATGGCCCAGACGGGCTCGTAGGCGACGACGACCGAGGCCAGTTGCGAGGGGCCGAAGCCCGAGAGCGCGCCGGTGAGCTGGGTGTCCAAGACCTTGAAGGTCCGGTTGTCCTCGCGCTCGGCCAAGGTCTCGCCCACGCAGACGATGGGGAGGAGGCCGGCGGCCAGGGCGGAAGTCAGCTTCTTCTTGACGGTCTCGTCGGTCTCCCCGAAGTACTGGCGGCGCTCGGAGTGGCCGAGGACCACGGCGGAACAGCCGGCGTCCTTGATCTGGGAGGCCGAGACCTCTCCGGTGAAGGCGCCTTCCTTCTCCCAGTGGCAGTTCTGGGCGGCGAGCTTGACCTTGCTTCCCTTGATAGCCGCCGCGACGACGGTCAGGGCGGTGGCGGGGGTCGCGATGACGACTTCAGGGCCGTTTTCGGGGGTTCCGGCGGCCAGGGCCTTGGCCAACGTCACGGAGGCGGCCAGGTCGTGGTACATCTTCCAGTTGCCGGCGATCATCGGACGGCGGAGCGGGTTCGACATGGCACCCCCAGGTGTGGCCAATCTGGCCACAATTATACCAAAGTTAGTTCACTTTCGTGCCTGACCCCTTGGTTCTCTAGAGGTCGGTGAAGGGGACGACGATCTCGCCCATGGAGCCGGGGTGATAGTCTTCCTTGTAGGTGGACTTGGGGCTGCGCTTGACGCGCACGGTCAGGACCTTGGCCCGGCGGCCCTCGGAGATGTCCGAGTCCGCGTCCCCGAAGTAGAGGACGTAGCGGCCGTTCTTGAGGAGCTTGTGCTTGCCCTCGGAGCCCCCTGCGAACTCGAAGTCGGTCGCCAGGTAGCGCCATTCCTTGCGCAGGGCCTCGCCCCCATGGGGCGGGCGCGAGGAGATGACCGCGAC
>SCTT01000235.1 GCA_004322435.1 bacterium | reverse complement strand
CGCCACCCCGAGGTGGCGGACTTCGCCGCGCGCAAGATCTGCAAGGCGCTCGACGTGCCCTTGATGTAAGGGACGTCCCTAGCGGGTCCGAAGGGTCCGCAGGAAGCGCCGGTTCACCGACACCAGCGCCTCGATCCGCGGCAGGATGAACGGGTTGAAGGTGTCGTCGGGACTCGTCGGGCAGTGGAAGACGGCGGCGTATTCGGCCGTCTCGAAGCGCAGGCGGCGCAGGAGCATCAGCATGCGGCGCAGCGTCAGGGGCTTGCGCTTGCGCACCGTGTCGAGGACGTCGAGCTTGAGCCGCTTCGTCATCTCGTCGGTGAGCTTCCGGAACAGCTTCGACTGGCGCTCCGGCGGCAATTCCTCTTCGTAGGTGAGCTTCACGGCCTTCAGGCGCGAGAAGCAGTCCACCGCCAGCTTCCGCCGCCCGGCGTCCTTGAGGCCCGTCGCGTCCATCAGGTGGTAGGCGGCGTCCGGGTAGTCGCCGGGGCCTAGGAAGCCTTCGATGTGGGCGCGGAGGTCGGTCGCGTCCTCCTGGGTCACGCCGGTCTCGGCGGCCTTCTTGAAGAAACGCCTCCAGGAGCTTTCGAAAAGGTCCTGCTTGAGCTGGTACATCGGCTCTTCCAGCTCGTCGAGCTTGTTGAGCAGGTAGCGCACGGGGTTGTTCTCCCCGGCGGGATACGGGCGGGAGTAGGAGCAGTAGTCGGCGAAGCGCGCGACGACGAAGGTCTGGCGGCTGAGGTCGACCATCGCTGTCAGGGTAACACGTCGGCGGAGATATGGGAAGGGGGGGATTGACGGATATAGCGCATACGCTATACTTAGGGGTATGGCGGGAAAAGAGCGACGAGTCAGGAAAAATCAGGACCGAGGCCTCACTTTAGACGAGTGCTTCGGTCCGGCGGAGAAGAGCCCCGAGTGGAAGGAGGCTTACGCCATCGCCGGCGTCGAGGTGCAGTTGGCGATGGAGATGGCGTGGGCGCGGGAAAGGATCGGGATGACGCAGGCGGCGTTGGCGAAGGTGCTGGGGACGACGCAGTCGGCCGTCGCGCGCATCGAAGGGGCGGGACAGAACGTCACGCTTAAGACGCTGACGAAGATTGCGGAGGCGTTGGGGGCGGAGTTGGTGGTGACGATGAGGCCGAGAAAAGGGCAATAGACACAATCCGCTTTCCTGCTTTACCGGCCCCGCTCTCCCCCTATTGCTAGAATCCCCCCATGGACGCACGCAAAGTCGAAAAGGTCCTCACCGCCGCCGGCGAGCCCAAGTTCCGCCTCAAGCAGGCCTTGGACGCCGTCTACAAGGGCAACCTCTCGACCTGGGCGGAAGCCTCGACTTTGCCCGCCCCCCTAAGAGAGCGCCTCGACAAAGAAGCCCCCGTCCTCGCGCTGGCCGCCCACCGCGTCCTCGTCAGCGAAGACGGCCGCGCCCACAAGGCTGCCCTGCGCCTGGGCGACGGCTGCCTGGTGGAGGCCGTCCTTCTTAAGCCCAAGCCCGTCGACGACTGGTCGGTGTGCGTGTCGACCCAGGTCGGCTGCGCGATGGGCTGCACCTTCTGCGCGACGGGCCTGATGGGCCTGAGAAGGAATCTCACCGCCGAGGAGATCCAGGACCAGGTCCTCTTCTGGCGCGGGTACCTCAAGAGCCACCGCCTCGAGGGCCGCGTGTCGAACGTGGTGTACATGGGGATGGGGGAGCCCTTCCACAACTACGCCAACGTCGCCGACAGCCTAAGAGCCCTCCTCGACCCCGAGCGGGTGGGCCTCTCCGCCCGCCACGTCTCCGTGTCGACCGTGGGCATCGTCCCCGGCATCGAGAAGTTCGGCGACGACTTCCCCACGGTCAACCTCGCGCTCTCGCTCCACGCCGCCAACGACTCCCTGCGCGAAAAAATAGTCCCGGCCAACCGCGCCTACGACACGGGGATGCTCAAGGAAGCTCTTAAGATGTATCTGAAGAAGACGGGCCGCAAGGTGTTCATCGAGTACGTGCTGCTGGCCGGGGAGAACGACCGCCTGCGCGACGCCTTCGCCCTGGGCAAGTTCGTCCACGCCTGCGGCCGCCCGGACCTGCTGCACGTCAATCTCATCGCCTGGAACCCCACGGCCACCAAGCACACGGCCCCGGAGCAGGACCATCCGCGGAAGTTCAAGGAAGCCCTCGAAGGCCTGGGGGTCTCCGTCACCGTGCGGCGCAACCTCGGCACCGACATCCAGGGCGCCTGCGGCCAGCTCATCACGCGCCTGCCCCCGCCGCGGGTCGGGGCGCCGCGGCGGGAAGGCCCTAAGACGACGCGGCCCGCGGCGGAGCCGCGGGCCGGTCGGGAAAATCGAAAGCGGCCGGGGGGTGGTCGTTTCCGGCCGCTTTCTTGATAGGTCGGGGTGGTGTCGCTGTTGCCGTTCTCGTACGCCTTAGCAGTTGCGTCCGACCACCCACACTCTAACAGACCCCCGTTTCATGCTTGTTTCCCGCCCGTGAACAGATTGTTTCATGACTCCTGAAGCCGCCTACGAGGTCCTGGGGCTCTCCCCCGGCGGGGCCGACCCGTCGGACATCCAGAAGGCGTACCGGAAGAAGGCCCTGCAGTGCCACCCGGACCGGGCGCACGGGGAGGAGCAGAAGGACGCCTACGCGCGGAAGTTCCTCGAGGTGCGGGACGCCTACGAGGCCCTGAAGAAGGCGGGCTTCCCCGTGCCCAAGCCCCAGGAGGTCGTCGCCGACCCCATCGACATCCTCCGCTATGAGGCGCGGTTCAAGAAGCGCAAGGGCGAGCCGGAGTTCGAGGTGTCCTGGCGCGAGAAGCTGGGGTTCGGGCCGGGCCCGTCGACCGAGCAGGTCGTGTTCTGGCTCGTCCTGCTGCCGTCCTTGGCCGTCGGGATGTTCCTATCCCTGCGCTGGTTGGTCGGCGTCGTGCGCGGCGACGCTCCCTGAGCGGCGGCCGCGGCCCCCGCGGCGCCGGCGGCGGCGCTTGCTCGGCTCGGGCGCGGGCCGGTCGAGGATGCCCAAGATCTCGGTCCCGAACTGCTCGCGCTTGAACTCGCTCAGGGATTTCAGCCAGGTGTCCTTGTCCTCGTTCCCGCGCGGAGCCAGAGCCAGCTGGCGGATGTCGTCGGTGGAGAGGATGACCACGGGGTCCACGGCCTGGGCCGCGGCCTTCTCCTTGCGCCAGGCGCGCAGCGCCTCGTAGCGCCGCATCGTCTCGGGGTCCCAGCGGTCGGCGCGCGGACGCTCGGGGGCCGAGTCCACGGGGGCGTCGGTGCCGGAGGCGGCGGCCTCGGCCAGGAGCTCCCGTCCGAACCTTCGGAACAAAAAGGGGCTCATCCCGCGGACCTTCCGGAGGTCTTCTAAGTCTCCCGGCAGGGCCTGGGCGATGCGCACCAGCAGGTCTTCCGGCATGATGCGGAAGGGGGCCTTGTCCTGGGTCGCGGCCTGGCGCTCACGGTAGACCCACAGGCGCTTGAGGAAGGCGCGCCGGCGGCCGTCCAAATCCCGCGCGCCGGGCAGGTTCCACCAGGCGTCGAAGTCGAAACGGCGCTCGGCGGCGGCGGTCTCCTCCAGGCGCACGAAGGCGTCGTGGGCGTGGCGGGTGAGGCCGCGCGCCTCGAGCTGGCCGGCCAGAAGGTCGCGCAGGCCGAAGAGCCAGTGCGTGTCGTTGCGGGCGTACTCGATGTGCTCGTCGCTCAAAGGGCGCAGGCCCCAGTTGGCGCGCTGGAGCTTTTTGGAGAGGTGCAGCCCGTAGTGCTCCTCGAGGAGCGGGGCCAGGCCCAGCTTGGCCGAGCCCAGCACGCGCGCGGCGGCCATCGTGTCGAAGAGGTGGCGGACCTCGAAGCCGTAGTCGCGCTTGAGGCAGGCGATGTCGTACTCGCCGGCGTGGAAGATCTTCTCGATCGTGCGGTCGCGGAACATGTCGCCCAGCGGGGAGAGGTCTTTGACCGTCAAGGGGTCCACGACGTAGTCCTCCTCCTCGGTGGAGAGCTGGAGCAGGCAGACCTTGTCGTGGTAGACGTAGAAGCTGTCGGACTCCATGTCGATGCCGATGCGCTTGAACGGCGCGATCTCGGCGGCCATCGTCTCGAGGTCTTCGAGGGTCTCGACGTAGACGGCGGGGGCGAGGTCGGGCTTCTTCAAGGTCGTCATCAGCCCGCCGCCTTCGAGAGCTCTTCGGAGCGCTTGGTGGCGGTCACCACCGCGTCGATGAGGACGTTCCGCAGGCCCTTGGCCTCGAGCTCGTGGACGGCCGCGATGGCCGTGCCGCCGGGGGTCGTCACCTCGTCTTTGAGGATGGCGGGGTGCTTGCCGGTGTCGATGACGAGCTTGGCCGCCCCGAAGACGGTCTGCGCCGCGAGGCGCCGGGCCGTCGCGCGCGGGATGCCCATCTTGACCCCGCCGTCCGTCAGGGCCTCGATGACCATGTAGATGTAGACGGGCCCCGAGCCCGACAGGCCGGTGACGGCGTCCATCAAAGACTCGGGGACAATCTCGGTCGTGCCCACCGCGGCGAAGAGCTGGCGCGCGAGCTCGAGGTCCTCGTCGCCGGCGTGCGCGCCCTTCGCCAGCGGCGTGGCCCCCGCGTCGACGAGCATCGGGGTGTTCGGCATCGCGCGCACCACGGGGTTGGCCTTGCCGAGCTTGCGGTTGATCCAGGAGGTGGTCAGGCCGGCCATCACCGAGACGATCAGCTGGTCCTCGGTCACGGAGGAGGCGAGCTCCTCGAGGACCGCCGCGGCCTGCTGTGGTTTGACCGCGACGACCACGATGTCGGCGTCCTTGACCGCCTTGCGGTTGTCGGAGGTGACGTGGATGCCGAAGCGCTTCTTGAGTTCTTCCAAGGCTTCGGGGCTGCGACGGGCCGCGGTCACGGACTTGGGCTCGA
The DNA here is from genome assembly GCA_004322435.1 of bacterium. Classification (GTDB taxonomy): domain Bacteria; phylum Elusimicrobiota; class Elusimicrobia; order UBA1565; family UBA1565; genus SCTT01. The sequence continues at coordinate 214 of SCTT01000235.1, read as the reverse complement.
CGAGCTTGGCCTTGAGGATGCCGCCCACGAGGGCGGTGGCGATATGTCCGGCTCCGACGACGGCGATCTTCTTCTTTGACAACATGACGCGCTCCTCCGCGCGGGTGCGCGCGGCAGGTTCGGCTGGGATTCCGCGTCGTCGGGGGTAGGCAAAGGGCGCCAGATGCGGCGCGACGCCCTCAGTCCGCCCCCGACAAGGCTCGCGGGAGACGAC
>SCTT01000234.1 GCA_004322435.1 bacterium | reverse complement strand
CCACGACGTGGACCCCTCCCGCGCCCCCGGCTCCCCCGCCCGCGTCCCCGCGACCTTGGAGGCTTTGCGCAAGGACTTCGCCGGCGAGACGTCCTTGACCGGAGAGAAGGGCCGGTCTTTGCTGCGCGAGCGCTTCGGCTGGGGCGAACGCGAGCTGGCTCTGGCCGAAGCGATGATCCAGCGCACCGAGTTCCCCTTCGGCGATTCCCACCCGAACCCTTACTACAAGGAAGCCTCCCCGCTGGCCCGCTACGAGGCCCAGCTCAAGGCCCTGCCCGAGGCGGACCGCGCGTTCGCCCTGCGCGAGGGAGCCCTGCTCTCCGAGTACGCCGACAAGTCCTCCTGGTACGCGACGGAGAGCTTCCCCGGCGCGATGAAGGTCGTCGAGGGGCTCGCCAACGAGATCAACACGGCCTCCGGCGGCAAGGCGCAGATGTCGGCGGCCAAACTCGACACCGCGGGCTTCTTGTCGGTCTTGGGCGAGCCCAAGAGCTTCGAGCTCGACCGGGCGGTGGCCGCCAAGGTCGGCCTCGAGGCGCCCGTCCTCCCCGGCCGGGCCGAGGCCTGGCGCCTGATGGGCGGCGACTACGGCGCGCGCTTCGAGGCCAACATCAAGGGCTTCGCCGCGTACAAGGAGGCCTTGGCGCGCGGCGAGGCGCACGAGGCCGCGGCCAGCCGCGGCGGCGAGCGCGCCGCCTCCGAGTTCGAGGCCCTGCGCGCGCGCGGCGCCGACGTCGCCGGCCGCTCCGCCCCGGACGTCGGCGGGGCGCGCGAGCTGGTGCGCGGCGCGGCGGCCCTGCCCGGGCGCCTCCTCGGCCGCGCCTGGACCGAGGTCTTCGGCGACTCCGGCGGCCGCCTCTACTTCACGCGGACCTTCGCCGAGCTCGTGCCCTTCCGCGGCACCGCCGACGCGGTGATGCGCCGGGCGATGCAGGCCTCGCTCAAGGAGCCCGGCAGCGTCGTGGGCGTGCTCGAGGCCAACCGCATCGACACGCAGAAGTACTCGGACTGCTCGGTGCGCGCCAACTACAACCACCCCGAGCTCGCCCCGGTCCGCGACGTCCTCCCTTACGAGGACTTCCTGCGCATCCACGAGGCGCTGGTCGGCTCCCGCCTGCGCGACGTCGGGACCTACCAGTTCCAGAAGGGCCACGCCCTCTACGCGCTGGGCTACGAGCTGGGCGAGTCGCGGACCCCGACGAGCGGCGCCGAGCTGGCGTCCATGCTGCGGGCCGACGGCGCGGTCTTCGGCTCGGTCAACTTCAAGATGCCGCGTACGCTCTCGCCGATGGACCCGACCTTCTCCCACGCGGTGGTCGTCAACGGGGCCATCCGGGAGACCGGCTGGAACCACGTGCTCAGCGCGGCCGCCGACCGCGGCTGGGCGAAGACCGCCTGGGGCATGGTCCGCGCCCCGAGGGAGACCTTGGCCGAGCTCAAGAACGAGGGCCTGTGGCGCTTCGTCGTCACCGACTCGAACTTCTCGCGGCCCCAGCTCTACAGCTTCTCCGAGCTGCGCGCGATGCGCCTCGAGGCCACCCCGCTCGTGTCGCGCTCGGAGCGCGTCCCGGGCGGCGGCTTCGCCCAGATGACCCCCGCCGAGCACATGCGCCGGGCGGCGCTCCTCCAGAAGCGCCTCAAGGACGTCGAGGTCCCTCCCGTGTACTCCGGAGGTCTCTTGGAGCGCGTCACCGTCGGCCGCCAGGCCAAGCTCGGCGAGGCGCCGGTGCTGATGCGCGCCGACCGCAAGGCCGCCCTCGACATCGAGGGGTGGCTGGGCGCGCAGAAGCACCTCGAGGTGCTGCCAGCCGCGGAAGCCCGGGCCCGCTTCCCCGAACTGCCGAAGGCCGTCGACATCGGCCGCGTCAGCCACTTCATCGTGGACCCCGCCAACCCGCGCCAGTTCGCGACGCTCGAGGGGCACGGCGACGCGGTGACCTTGGGCCGGCGCGGCGACGGGAACTTCCGCTGGCCGCTGGGCGTCAAGAACACCGCCGTGCGCGTCACTTTGGAGGCCGAGGGCCTGCGGGTCGAGCGCCTCGACGGAGAGAACGTGGTGCTCGCGCGCGGCGCGCGGCTCAAGGTCCTCGAGGCCGCGGGCGCCGAGGCGGCCGGGCGCGCCCTCCCCGAGCCGGTCGCCGAGGTCGGCGCGGCAGAGCGGCCCAAGGTCTCCGACGTCTGGCGCAGCGAACGCGAAGCCCTGGCCGCCCGCCTCGCCGCCGAGCGCCGCATCGACCCCGCCCAGGCCGCGAAGGCCATCGACGCCTTCAACGCGGAGCTGGGCCTGGGCCCCGGCATCTTCGCGGGGATGCCCGACCGGGTCACCGACCACTTCGGCCGCATGGCCGCGAACCCGGAGCTCCTCAAGCGCCTCCCCAAGGCCGCCGCCCCCGGCGTCCAAACCGCGGGCCGCGCCGCGGCCCCGGACCTCGCTCCGCTCGCCGAGGGCCTGCGCCCGGCGGACCCCGCCAAACTCGGCAACATGGAAGCCGCCTTCCCCGTGGTCGACGCGCAGGGGCGCCCCTCCTATCTTAAGACCGCCTTCTACCGCGGCATGGATATGGACGGCGCCGGGACGCAGAACGCGCGCATCGAGGTGGAGGCGGTCAAGACCGCGGCCTTAAAGCGCGACTTCACAGACCCGAGTCAGGCCCCGCAGGCCCCCGCCCCCGCGGGCGTGCGCCTGCCGGAGGTCTTGGGCTTCGGCACCCTCGACCCGGCCACCGCGCGCGCCCTCTACGGCCCGCGCGCCCCCGAGGTGAAGGGCGTCCAGCTCGAGACCCTGCCCGGCCGCCTGCTGCAGTCCTACATGGACATGAACACCGGCGAGTACCGCCGCGCCGACGGCTCGCCGGTGATGACGCGCTCCGACTTCGCGCGCCTCGAGGGCGCGGTCAAGCGCATGCACGCCCTGGGACGCGGCTGGGGCGACTTCCACGACGGGCAGGTCTTGGTGCGCGGCGAGGCCGGCCGCCTCGAGTTCGGGCTCATCGACTTCGGAACGGTGCACCAGCGCACCGGCCCGGCCGACGCCAAGTTCCGCGAGATCGTCGCCGACGACCTCACGCGCCTCTCCGACCTCAAGACCTCGCTGTTCGGGGAGAAGCCCTCCGGCGGCTTCGACGTCGGAGCGGCGGAGCGCGGGCCCACCGCGCTCGAGCGCGCGCACGGCCGCTTCAACATCTTCCTTGGGAAGGGCTTCTACAAGGCCACCGGCGGCTCCTTCGGCATCCTGCCGGAGACCTTCGGGCGGAACGCCTCCGGCGACCCGCTCATCATCCTCGAGCGCAAGACCGTGCCGTTCTCCCAGCTGCTGCCGGCGTCCCTGCGCCCGTCGCACTACCTCTCCATCGGCGTCAACGCCGCCCCCGACCTGGCCTCGAAGAAGTCGCTCATCAAGGCCTTCGGCGAGCTGACCGCGCCCGAGACGCTCAAGCGCCTGGGCGTCGGCGAGCCGGGCGGGGCGTCGGGCTTCCGGGTCGTCACCGAGAACCCCGCTCTGGTCGCCTTCGCGAAGCGCTTTGAAAAGGACGGTTGGAAGGTCACGCCTTACGAAGAAGGGACCGGGAGCCTCGACAAGGTCCAGCACTGGCTCCAGCACCCCTTCGCCTCGGTGCGGCGTCTGGGCGAGAGCCTGCTCGGGATCAAGCGCCCCGACGGGCGGCACATCATCAGCCGCGACTTCGCGCCCGAGCGCGCCGCGGTCGAGGCTCCGCTGCCGGACGGCGGGATGTTCCGCGCGCTGCCCGCGCCGGCGAACGGCGTCGTGCCGCTGCCCGAGGCGCCCGGCAACCTGCTGCGCGGCGTGCGGGGCGGCGCGGGCGAGAACCTCTTGAACGCGCCGAACAGCCCGCGGGCGCCGCCGGCCGACGTCGGGGCCATCGACCCCAACCGGCTCTTCGGGACCTCTTTGACCGGCCGCTTCAACAAGGCCGCCAACCACATCCGCGAGGAAGCCTACATCACGAAGGCCAAGCAGGGGGTCAAGGGGGCGCATGACGCGGAAGGGTTCAAAGGATTCCTGGAGGGCAAAGGCCGAATCCTCTCCGAGAAGCCCGTCCCCGGCCTCGAAGGCGTCGTCCTCGTCGAGTACAAGATGTTCAAGATGCGGCCGGACCGCTCCGTGACGGATGAACTCCAGTCGGGGCAGACGAAGAAGAAGACCCTCTTCGACCCGGCGGTCTGGTCCCCGGAGAAGCTGGAAGCCTTGGCGGAGGAGGTCTTCGGCGGGGTCGAACTGCTCCCGGCCGGCCAGCCGACACGGGTCACCTACCGCAACTACACTTTCGTCGGCTATCGTGACGCCGAGACCGGCGGACTGGCCTCCTTCGGCATAGAAGCTTGGAAAGAATAGTCCGCCCTCCTCTGTCGGGACGAATCGGTCCCTCCAAAGAGATAGCCCTGGAGGCTTCGCCGAAGTCCGCACCCTCCGGCATCTCGCTCCGCTTCCACTCAGACGACGCCCCCTACGCGTCGGCGGCCGCGGCGCTCGACTCCTCCTGGGCCGCCTCTCCTTCGGTGGCGGCCGCGGCGCTTTCGGCGCAGGGACTGCCGACCCCCGAAACGCGCCGGCTCATCATGGAGGCGGCACGGTTCCATCTCGAAGCCTCGAGGCATTTTGGAAACCACGGGCCGCTCGAGAGGGAAGTCGCTCGATGGCTCGCCGAGGCCGAGGGGAGGCCGTTTCTGAAGCGCAAGACGACCGCGGCGGGGATGGAGTTCACTTTCCTAGAAGAGTCGGGAGGGGACCGCCCTTTCCAGATAGCGGCCTGCGCCGAGAAATCGCCGGCCGCCACGCTGGCCGCCGTCCTCTCCACCGCCTGGATCTACTCGGACGGGGTCCAGAACCTCCTCCCCCAGCTCTGCGAACCGGAAGGCGGCCAGGGCTGGGAGG
>SCTT01000233.1 GCA_004322435.1 bacterium | reverse complement strand
ACCGGGATCGCGATGGCCATCCCCGCCGGCTACGTGGGCCTCGTCGCCGACCGCTCCTCGCTGGCCCGAAAAGGCATCAAGACGGCGGGGGGGGTCATCGACGCCGGCTACCGGGGCGAGGTGGGCGCCGTGCTGTGGAACATCTCCCGCGAGCCGGTGACCTTGGGCCGCGGCGACCGCGTGGCGCAGCTGCTGCTCGTGCCCGTGGCGACGCCGGCGGTCAAGGAAGTGAAGGCTCTCTCGGAATCGAAGCGCGGGAAGGGCGGGTTCGGCTCGACCGGGCGCTAGAACATCGCCACGGCGACGACGTGCAGGAGCCCCAGGGCTCCGGTGACGGTCCAGGCCTTCCAGCGCGCCAGCCCGTGCACCTCGCGGGCGGCGACGGCCAAGAGCCAATAGCGCAGGGCCGCCGGCAGCAGGCTCATGACGCCGAGCTCCCCGGTCAGGACGTCGAGCGGCATCGTGAAGGACACCGCGGCGGCGATGCGCCAGCTGGCGGCCAAGACGGCCTTCCCGCCCATGACCTTCCAGGCCGCGTGCAGCAGCAGCGTGGCGACGGCGCCGGCGGCCAGCCCGAAGAAGGGGAAGAGCACCGGGGTCAGGATGTTGAGGAGCACGCCGCCCGGGCGGTCGCTGACGCCCATCCCGACCACGAGCGAGTCGAGCAGGCCGGCGACGAAGGCCCAGAAGGCCAGCCGCTTGGCCGGGGCGACCCACGACTCGGCCTCCGGCTTGCGGCCGAAGAAGTCGCGCGGGCGTACGGAGGCCTCGCGCGCTTCCGCGAACGCCTCCTTGAGGAACATCAGGCCGCCGACTTCTGCAGGATCTTGCCCGAGGCGTCCATCTCGTAGGTGATGGGGGCGCCGGTGGCGATGTTGAGCTCGAGGACCTGCTCTTTGGTGAGGCCGTCGAGCTCCATCACGATGGAGCGCAGCGAGTTGCCGTGCGCGGAGACCAGCACGTTCTTGCCGGCCTTGACCTCCGGGAGGATGCGGGCCTTGAAGAAGGGCAGGGTCCGGGCGGCGGTATCCTTCAGGCTCTCGCCGCCCTTGCCGGGAGGGGGGACGTCGTAGGAGCGGCGCCAGATGTGGACCTGCGCGTCGCCGTACTTCTTGGCGGTCTCCGCCTTGTTGAGGCCCTGAAGGTCCCCGTAGTGGCGCTCGTTCAAGGCCTGGTCGGCGACGACGGGAAGCCCGTCGAGGCCGTTCTCCTTGATGATGATGTCGAGGGTCTGCTTGGCGCGCTGGAGGACCGAGACGAAGGCGATGTCGAACTTGACGCCCTTCAAGGCTTGCGCCGCGCGGCGCGCCTCTTCGGCCCCCAGCTCGGTGATAGGGACGTCCACCCAGCCGGTGAAGCGGTTCTCGAGGTTCCACTGCGACTGACCGTGACGCACTAGGACGAGTTTTGCCATGTCGGAATGATAGCATTTGACTCGTGAAAGCCCTTTTGACGCTCGTCTTGGCCTGCAGCTCCGTTTCCGCGGCCCCCCGGGCCCGGGACCTCGGCATCCTGCTCGGTTCCCACGCTCCCGGCCCTCTCGACGCCATCACCGACGTCGCCGGCGTGCGCGTGGGCCACGTCGACGTGGTGGACGCATCCACCGGCCCGCATGCCCTCCGAACCGGGGTGACGATGGTGGTCCCGGCGGACGGGGACCTCTGGAACGGCAAGCTCTACGCCGGCTCCTTCGTGCTCAACGGCAACGGCGAGGCGGCGGGCCTCATGTGGGTCGTCGAGTCCGGCATCCTCGAGACGCCGGTGGCGCTCACGAACACGCTGTCGGTGGGGGCGGTGCAGGAGGGCCTGGTGCGCCATATGCTCGCCGCCCATCCGAAGATCGGGGCCGGCGACGACACGCTGACGCCCGTGGTCTTCGAGTGCGACGACTCCTCCCTCAGCGACATCCGCGCTCTGGCGGTGCGCCCGGAGCACGCCCTGCAGGCCCTGGACGCCGCCAAGGCCGGCCCGGTGCGCGAGGGACCGGCGGGAGCCGGCAACGGCATGACCAGCTACGAGTTCAAGGGCGGCATCGGGACCGCCTCGCGCGTGCTGTCTAAAGAGGAGGGCGGCTGGACCGTAGGGGTGCTCGTCAACGCCAACCACGGCGCGCGCGAGACGCTCCGCATCGCCGGGGCGGAGGTGGGCCGCGAGCTGACGGACCTCAAGCCCGCCCTCAAGCAGGACGGCTCCATCGTGGTCCTCGTCGCGACCGACGCTCCGCTCGAGTCCCGGCAGCTCTCGCGGCTGGCCAAGCGCGCGATGCTGGGCGTCGCTCGCACCGGGGCGGTGGCCTACCACGGCTCGGGCGACGTCGCCCTCGCCTGGTCCACCGCAAACCGCCTGCCGCACTATCCCAAAGCGGCCGTGCTGGACGTGAAGGTCCTCTCCGACTTCCACCTGGACCCCCTCTTCGAGGCCGTTGCGGAGGCCGCCGAGGAGGCCGTGGTGAACGTCCTGCTCGCCGGCAAGACCACCGTGGGCCGCGAGGGGAACACCGTCTACGCCCTGCCGGTGGACCGGCTGATGGGCTTGCTCAAGCGGCACAAGGCGGTCAAGGAGTAGCCATGTTCAAGGGAGAGCTCGTGGCCATCTACATCGCGCCGCAGAAGGCCAAGCCGCTGACCTCGGTCGGGACCGTGAAGGCCGTCGCCGGGCAAGGTTTGGAAGGAGACCGCTACTTTCATAAGGCGGGCACGTTCACGAAGGTCCACGAGCCGAACCGCCCGGACCGCCAGGTGACCCTCATCGAGGAGGAGGCTCTGGCCGCCGCGGCCGCCGCCGGCAGCGACGTGAAGCCGGAGCTCAGCCGCCGCAACCTGCTGACCCGGGGCGTCCCGCTCAACCACCTCGTCGGGCGCGAGTTCCTGGTGGGGAAGGTCCGCCTGCGCGGTCTGCTCCTGTGCGAGCCCTGCAAGCACCTCGAGGCGCTGTCGGTGCCGGGCGCCCGGGAGCGGCTCATCCACCGCGGGGGACTGCGTGCCGAAATCCTCGCCGGCGGCGTGCTCTCCGTAGGCGACTCCATCGTCCCCTCTTGACAAACCGCTAGTTTAGAACTATTCTAAATATATGAAAGGCCGCTGCCTCACGGAAGGGGAGATTTCGGACCGCCTGCGGAAGGCGGACCTGCGCCCCACCGTCCAACGGGTCTCGGTCTGCCGCTTCGTGCTCTGCGAGGCGGACCACCCCACGGCCGAGGCCGTCAAAAAGTGGACGGACGCGCACGGGCTCAAGCTCAGCCTGGCGACGGTCTATAACACGCTGGGCGCGCTGGTGAAGGCGGGCCTCCTGCGCGAGCTGCGGATGCCCCACTCGGACAGCGTGGTCTACGACGACAACATGGCCCACCACCACCACTTCCTCGACGAGAGGACCGGCCGCATCGAAGACCTGCCGGCCGACGCCGTCGAGGTCCGGCCGCGGCTGGGGGGGAAGTTCAAGGTCCGGGACGTGTCGGTCCTGGTGCGGGGGGAGCGCGCTTGATTTTTTTTGGCCTTACACTTAGAACTATTCTAAACAAGGAGGAGTTATGAACACCCAGACCAAGAGCCGGACCGAGGATAACCTGCAGACCGCCTTCGCCGGCGAGTCGATGGCCAACCGCAAGTACCTGTACTTCGCGAAGCTGGCGCGGGAGAAGGGCGACGAGGAGACCGCGAAGCTCTTCGAGGAGACGGCCGACGCCGAGACCGGGCACGCGTTCGCCCACCTGGCGCTCCTCTATCCGGCCGACACGATGAGCGTGGCGACCCTCCTCGAAGCCGCCATCGCGGGGGAGCGCTATGAGCATACGACGATGTACCCCGGCTTCGAGCGGGAGGCCGAAGCGGAGGAGAAATCAGCGGCGGTCGCCGAGTTTCGGGGGCAGGCCGCCGAGTCCCGCGAGCACGACGCCCGCTTCACGGCGATGCTGGGCAAGGCCAAGCGCCGCTTCGCCCACCTGACCAAGGTGGAGAAGGAACACGCCGACCGCTACGCGGCGCGCTTGAAGAACTTGTAGGCGGGGATGCCCAGC
>SCTT01000232.1 GCA_004322435.1 bacterium | reverse complement strand
GGTCGGGAGCTCGGGGTTGGCGGGTTCGACGCCGGCCGGGACGAGCGTATTCCGGAGCGCTTGGACCTTCGGAGACCGGAATTCGTCGTGACGCGCGTTGAAGGGCCTCAGCACGTAGTCGAAGGCCATCCGTTCGTCTCCCTTCAACGCGGACACCTTGGCCCGGACAGCCGTCATGTCGGCCAGCAGCGCGTCGTAGCGTTCCACCGCCCGGGCCCGCTCTTCGGCGGTCGCGCCGCTCTCCGGCGCTCCCACCCGGGCGAGCTCCTGCTTCGCCTTCGTCATCGCCGAAAGACAGGGAGACAGCACCGCCCCGGGATTGGCCAGGACCCGGTCGGCGGCTCCTGCCGGGCACAGCTCCTCCGCCCGAACGGCGACCGATGCCCCTAAGAGAGCGGAAAACAGCAGCACGCGCATCGCCCTAGTATACCGGCCCCCTCTCCCGCCGCAAGGGGGCGCTACGGACGTTTGAGAGCGCGTCGCGCCCGCACAACCAGAGCGACCGCGAAGGCCGCGGTCCCCAAGAGCAGTGCATAGGCGCGGTTGCGCCGCGCGTTCAAATCGTCCGAGAACAGGCCGCGCAGAGCCGCGGGCGGACGCGGGAGCGCCGAACCGCCGCCCACCTCGAGCCGCTGCCCCGTCTTGTGGTCGATGAGGACCCCGGAGCCGGACCCGACCTGGGAAGGCCCGCGCTTGACGCTCAAGAGCCGCTGTCCGCCGGGGTCCGCCGGCGGCGGCTCCTCGGGCTCCGCCGCTGGAGCCTGCGGCTTCGCCAGAGCGGCCTCGGGGGAGGCGCCGGCGTCCAGCTTCGCCTTGACCCCCGCCAGCTCCCTCAGGCGCAGGGCGCCGTAGCCCGCCGAGGCCAAGAGCGCCGCGACGACGAGGAGCCGGGGCGCGGGGCGGGGGACGGCCATGCCCCGAAGATACAAAAACCCGGGAAAAGAAAGAGCCCCGCGCCTTTCGGCGCGGGGCCCCCATTCCGTCAGCGCTGGCTAGAGCGGCTTGACGTTCGCGGCGCGCGGTCCCTTCTCGGACTGCTCGACGTCGAACTCGACGGACTGGTTCTCGGCGAGGGACTTGAAGCCCGACGCCATGATGCTGGAGTGGTGGACGAACAGGTCCTTGGAGCCGTCCTCAGGAGTGATGAACCCGAAGCCCTTCTGGTCGTTGAACCACTTAACTTTGCCTTTCATTTTGTTCTCTTGTTACTAACGGTAAGCTTTTTATTTAGAGGTGATTATCGACCTGGCAGGATGGTTAGTCTTGACGGTTGAATCTGTACTCTAGCCTACGCAGGTATTAGTATAGCACGGATTCCGCCAAAATGGTGCCAGACTTGAGAAAACTGGGATAATGGGGGGCATGGCCTACGACCTCTGCGCCGCCCGGCGGCTTTTCGACTCGGGTGCCTATTTCGAGTGCCACGAGCTCGTGGAGGCGGCCTGGTTGGGGGCGACGGGCGCGGAGAAGTCGTTTCTGCAGGGGGTCGTCCAGGCCGCCGCCGCCTACCACAAGCTGGGGCAGGGCGGCCGGACCGGCTACGAGTACCTGCTCGGCCGCGCGCGGGAGAACCTCGCGAAGGCCCCGCCGGAGCGCCGAGCCTGGGCGGAGGCGTTCGCGGCCGAGCTCGGCAAGCCGGCGCCCCGGATGCCGCCGCCCTAGGCCTACTTGATGATGGAGAGGGCCGACGTCATCTCGTCCGGCCGGTGGCACTTCTCGAGCGCGGCCTCGCGGGTGACGAGCTTCTTGGCGACCAGCCGCACGATGGACTTGTCCATGTTGACCATCCCGAGCTTGGTCGCCGCCTCGATGGCCCCGTAGATCTGCGGGGTCTTCCCCTCGCGCACCGCGGTCTCGATGCCGAGGTTCATCAGCATGATCTCGCGGGCCGCGATGAGCCCCGTGCCGTCGGCCCGCGGCAGGAGGATCTGGGACACCGCGCCCTTGAGCGTCGAGGCCAGGCGCAGCTGGGCCTGGCGCTGGCGCTCGGGCGGGAACATCGTCACGATGCGCTCGACGGTGTGCATCGAGTCGGTGGTGGGCAAAGTCGCGAACACGAGCGGGCCGGATTCGGCCAGGTGCAGCGCCGCGTCGGCCGTGTCGCGGTCGCGGATCTCGCCCACGAGCACGACGTCCGCCGACTGCTTGAGCACCGACTTAAGCGCCTGCGCGTAGCTCTTGGCGTGGGTGCCCATCTCGCGCTGGCAGATGACCGAGTTGCGCGGCGTGAAGTAGTACTCGATGAGGTCTTCCACCGTGACGATGTGGACGTCGCGGGTCTGGTTGATGCGCTCGATGAGGCAGGCCAGGAGCGTGGACTTGCCCGAGCCCATCCCGCCGGTGATGAGGACGAGCCCGCGCGCCAGGGAGGCCAGGTTCGTCACCGCCTCGGGCAGGTGCAGGTCCTCGGGGGTGGGGATGGTCGCCGGGATGAGGTGGGCGACCGCCTGCAGGCCGCGGGCCTGGGTCGTGATGCTCACCCGGAAGCGCGCGACCTGCGGGATGCCCATCGAGCAGTCGAGCTCGAGGTTGTCCTGCAGCAGGCGCCGCTGCTCCTCGTAGAGGTTCGAGAGGAGGAGCCGGGCGACCTCGGAGGCCGGCAGGGGGCCGAAGCCGGCCAGCTCCGTCAGGACCCCGGCCCGCTTGATGCGCAGCGGCTGGTCGGGGACGATGAAGACCTCGTTGGCGCGCTGCTCCACGGCGGCGCGCAGGAGGTCGGCGAGCTCGGGCATGGGCCAGAGCTTACCAGGGAACGGGGCCCGGGAGGAAGGCCTTCCGTCGGAGGATGGAACTTTTTCGGGGGGTCCGGCGTACGTGTAGGTATGGAGAACCCCAACGAGCCGTTCGTGCCGCCGGTCGTGTCGGTCCGCGGGCGCCGCGCCGTCTTGGACGCCGACGCCGCGCTGCTGTACGGAGTCGAGCCGGGGGAGCTGCGCCGGCGCGTGCGCCGCGAGGCGCGCCGCTTCCCCGACGACTTCATGCTGTGCCTGTCTCCCGGGGAGGGCGAGCGCCTGTCGCGGCGCTGCGGCGGGGAGGCGCCGCGCTTCGCGTTCTACCCGGAGGGGCTGGCGATGCTGGCCGCGGTGCTCGACAGCCCGCTGGCCGTCAACGGGGCCGTCAACATGACCCGGGCGTTCGTGATGCTCGACCGCCTGGCCTGCGCGGGCGTCCCGGGGCCGCTGACGGCGCCCAACTGAGGACGCGGGTGGGGCCGCCATTTCGCTAGAATCGCGGGATGAGCGACCCCACCCACTGCCCCTGCGGCACCGAAAAAGCCTACGCCGCCTGCTGCGAGCCCGTCATCACGGGGAAGGCCCCGGCGAAGACCGCCGAAGCGCTGATGCGCGCCCGCTACACGAGCTACGTGAAGGCGAACATCACGTTCCTCGAGAAGACCTTGGCGCCCGAGGGGCGGGCGGACTTCGACCGGGCCGCCTCCGAGAAGTGGGCGAAGGAGTCGGCGTGGAAGGGCCTCACCATCAACTTCCTCAAAGACGGCGCCGAGGACGACGAGACCGGCGTGGTGAACTTCACCGCGCGCTTCGCCCAGGGCGCCGACGAGTACGAGCACCGGGAGATCGCGACGTTCCGCAAGGAAAAGGGCGCCTGGGTGTTCGTGGACGGCAAGGCCCCCAAGCCCGAGACCGTCGTGAAGTCGGGCCCCGACGTCGGCCGCAACGACCCCTGCTCGTGCGGGTCGAAGAAGAAGTTCAAGAAGTGCTGCGGCCAGTGACGCCCCCTCGGGGCGCCTGACCCCCTAGCCGGAGGCATGCCTTCCTCCGGACGGTTGGCAGCCAACCGTCCGGACGGCGGAACTTCCCCTGCCGCGCGGTGTCCCATGGATGCCGGAAGGAGGGGCCATGCTCAGGTTCAACTTGCGCAGGACGGTGTCGATGACGTTGGGCGCGGCGGAGAGGGCGGCCGGGGACGCTCGGGCGTGGCTCGAGGACGACGGCCCGGCCGGCTACGAGGCGCACAAGGCGGCCGTGGAACGGAACTTGGGCGAGGTCGGGAACCGGGTCGTCGCCCGCCTGAGCGCCCTGATTCCCTAGCGGGCGGCGGGAGCCGGGGCGGGCGGATTCCCGTCCGCGCCCAGGACCCGCACCGGGGCGACGGCCGACAGGGGGCCCTTCACGAGCTTGGCGTCCCCCGCGACGACGATGCGCAGCTCGGCCGGGCGCAGGTGCTTTAGGGCCGCCGCCTGGACGTCCGCGGCGGTGAGGGCCGCGACGCGGTCGCGGTAGGTCTGCAGGGTGTCGGGCGAAAGGCCGTTGAGTTCGATGCCCGCGGCCTGCGCCGCGATGTCCTGCACCTTCTGCTGGCGCATCACGAACAGGCCCGCCAACAGGCGCTTGGCCGAAGCCAGCTCGGCGTCCGGCACCAGCTCGGTCTGCATCCGCGACATCTCCTTCAAGACCTCCCGCAGCGCGTCGGCCGTGGCGTCGGTCTGGACGTCGGTCTCCACCGAGAACATCCCGCCGCGGCGCCAGGCGTCGACGCCCGAGGAGGCGCCGTAGGCCCAGGAATGCACCTCGCGGATGTTGTGCTCGAGGCGGTTGGTGATGGGCGCGCGGCCGAGGATGAAGTTCATCAGGGAGACCGCCAGGTAGTCCGAGTCGTCGCGCGAGACCGACCGGTGCCCCAGCCGCAGCGCCGACTGCTGGGCGCCGGGGACGTCGATTAAATCGATGACGAGGCCGCCCGTGGACGACGGGTCCCTTTCGGCGAGCCGCGGAGTCTCGGCGAGCGGCACGAGCGTCGGCGCCCCGGTCCAGGTCCCGAAGTGCTTCTGTGCGAGCGCCGTCAGGCCCGCCATGTCGATGTCGCCGGCCGCCGCGAACACGGCCCCCTCGGGCCGCACGCGCAGCGCGTGGAAGGTCCGCGCGTCGGCGGGTGAGAGCGCGGTCAAAGACGTCTCGTCGGCGCGCGTCCCGTAGGGATGGCCGCCCAAGACCAAGGTCTGCAGGCGCCGCTCGGCCTGTCCGCCCGGCGAGCCCTTCTCGGCCTCGAGCCCGGCCAAGCGCTCGGCGCGGTTGCGTTCGAAGTCGGCCTCCGGCAGGGCCGGGGTCCGCACCATCGAAGCCGCCAGGGCCAGCGCGGCGTCGAGGTTCTCCTTGGCGGCGAACACGGTGACGACCAGAGCGTCCTTGTCGGCCGAGGCCGACACCGAGGCGCCCAAATCGTCCACGGCCTCGGCGAAGGCGCGGCCGTCCAAGGCGCCCGCGCCCTCGGTCATCAAGGAGGCCGTGAGGCCGGCGAGGCCGGCCTTGCCCGAAGGGTCGTTGGCGGAGCCGGCGAACGGGAAGACGAGCCGGACGCTCACGAGGGCGACGCGATGGACCTCGATGAGCGCGACCTTCATGCCGTTGGGAAGGTTCGACTCCGACAGAGGCGGCAGTTGGAACGGGCGGGGCGCGGCGGGCGCCACCGGGGCCGTGCGGTCGAGCGGGACGGCCACCTGGGCCGCCGCGGGGAGAGCCAACAGGGCCGCGAGGAGCAGGGCCTTCATCGGGGTCCTCCGGGGCGCGGGGCCGGCACGACGCTCACCCCGGCCGCGTTGCCGGGCCTGAGGTACTTGGCCGCCGCGGCCCGGGCGGCCTCGGGGTCCATCGCCTGCACGCGAGCGTCGACGGTCTCGTTGAAGCCGGGGTCGCCGAAGCGTCCCTGGCCCTCGGCCAAGGACGCCGCCACGCCTTCGGCCTCCTGCAAGGCGTCGAGGCGCGCCGTCTTGAGGCCCGCGCGCACGCGCCCGAGCTCCCGAGGCGTCACGCCGTCGCGGACGACCTTCGCGAGCTCCGCGTCGATGGCGGCGCGGACCACGTCGGCCTTGACGCCGGGCGCGGGCATCGCCGAGACGATGAACAGGTCGTTCTCGTGCATCCCCGTCACCGAGGCGTCCACCGACAAGACGAGGTTGCGGTCGTACTGCAGGGCCTGCACGAGGCGCGAGGTGCGGCCGCCGCCCAACACCGAGGCGACCACGGCCATCTCGGCCCAGCCGGGCTGGCCTTTGCCCGGGATGGGATAGGCGACGAAGAGGAGCGGCAGGCGCGCCTTGTCGTCGACGACCGTGCGCGAGGCCTGCGCGGGGGCCGTGACGGCGGGGATGTTGTTGCGGGACGGCGCCTTTCCCGCCGGGATGGCCCCGAACCACTTCTCGGCCTGCGCGAAGACCTCCGCGGCCGACACGTCGCCGGCCACGGTCAGCACCGCGTTGTTGGGGGCGTAGTACTCGGCGTGGAAGGCCTTCACGTCGTCGAGGGAGGCGCCGTCCAAATCCGCCATCGAGCCGATGACGGGCCAGCGGTAAGGGTGGTCTTTGGGCCACACCGTCTCGCCCAGGGCCTCCCAGGCGCCCCCGTAAGGCTGGCCCTCGCGCAGCCGCTTCTCGTTTTTGACGATGCCGCGCTGCTTGTCGAGGCTGCCCTGGTTCATCGCGCCGCGCAGCCAGCCCATGCGGTCGGACTCGAGGCGAAGGACCTCCTCGACGCCCTCCGACGGGACGACCGCGTAGTAGTCGGTGCGGTCCGAGGTGGTGTTGGCGTTCGTGATGCCGCCCATGCCGAAGATGCGCGAGAAGTACTGGCCGCCCGGCGCGTGCTCCGAGCCCTCGAACATGTAGTGCTCGAAGAGGTGCGCGAAGCCGGTCTTGCCCTTCTTCTCGTCCTTGGAGCCGACGTTGTACCAGACGTTGACCGCCGCGACGGGGATGGAGCGGTCCTCTTGGACGACCACCGTCAGGCCGTTGGGCAGCGTCCGCGTTTGGAATAGGGTGCCGGGGGACGCGGCGCGCAGCGGCCCGGCGAGGAGCAGAGATATGAGGAGGGCGGGGGCGGTTTTCTTCATCGCGGGAGAGTATAGAGGAGCCCCGCGGACGGCTTCTGAGGCGGAGGGCCCAGGGGACCGACGGCAGAGGTCCCGCGGGCTTTGGGCCCTATTTCCGGACGTGGATGGGGATGTCTTTGCGCCCCGAAAGCCGCAGGGGCGTCAGGTCGTTTCCGGGGACGACGGTCAGTCGCGGGACCCCGCGCATCGCCGCCTTGATGCACTGGAGGCTGCGCCAATACTCCTCAAGGTCGTCGAAGCGGCCCTGCACCGGCAGGGCCAGGTCCAGATAGTTGTCTAAGACGTAGGCGGCCGAGCCGGTCATGAGGAGCGGCCCGTCGTCGAGGTTGGCCCACAGCCCCAGGGTCCCCGGGGTGCGGCCGGGCAGGGCCACGAGGATGAGCGCGCCGTCGGCGAAGAGGTCCAGGCCGTTCTCGAAAGGGCCGAAGGCCGGCTTGTCCGAAAGGTCCACGAGCTTGAGGCGCGGGCCGAGCGCGGCCTCCAGGGCCTCGGGCGAGAGGGCGTAGCCCTTGTCGGCGGGCTTGAGCTTCCCTTTCCGCCACTCCCACTCCCGGCGGCTGACGACGACGCTCGCCTCGGGGAAGGCCTCGACCATCCCCGCCTGCTCGGGCTCAAGCGAGGACAGGAGCACCCAGCGCACGTCCTCGGCGGCGATGCCCATGGCGGCCAGCTGGCTGACCGCGTCCTGGCCCTTTTTGCGCGCGTAGGTCCAAGGGCGCTGCTCGACGACGCTCAGGAGGTTCTCGGGCCGGCGCGCCGGGTCCGGGGACAGGCCGGTGCCGAAGAGGACGACTCCGGCCGAGGAGTGGCGGACGACGAAGGCCGGAGCGTCGAGCTTGAGCTTCGCGTGCCAGCTCTTCATGGAGGACACAGTCTCGCCGCGGGTGCGGACCTGGCCGGTGGCCAGCGCGTCCAGCCGGACGCTCTCGGCGGTCCGGCCCGAGGTCAAAGACAGCGAGAAGGTGTGAGGGATCTTGCGGATGTCGGTGGGCGTCTTCGGAGGCTTCACCGCCCAGGGATTCTTCTTGCCCTCGGGAAGCTCCGGCAGGCAGCCGGCCAGCAGGGCCGCGGCCAGCAGGACGCCGAGGCGGCCCCTCACTTCTTCTCGGGGACGGGGGGGCCGTCGACGGCGAGGTTGAGCAGGACGCGGTCGGGCAGAGCCGGGGTCCCCGCCGCCGGGATGTTCGCCTGACGGACGTCGCGCGTCACCTTCCCCAAGCGGCGCAGGCGCTTGAGGAGCTTCTCGAGGGATTTGGCGGGGACCGCCCAGGACCATTGCGCGTAGCCGACCTTGTCGGATCCCACCTTGTTCTCGGGAGCGAGCGTGTCGGACGCTCCCGCCGCCTTCAAGGCCGCCTCGACCTTCGCGCGCGCCGCCGGCAGGTCCTTGACGGTCAGCGCCAACGAGTGGATGGCCTTGTAGGGATGTCCCTGCGGCGGCACCTCGGGGGCCTGCGCCCCCGCGCCGAAAGCGAAGAGGCACGCCCCCAGGACGAGGAGCGTGCCTCTCAGACGCGCGGAGCGCACCTTAGAGCCCGTGCGTGTCCTGCGGCGCGGGCTTCACCGGACGGCGGCCGCGCAGCTGGGCCACGCGCACGCGGGCCTGGGCCTGGCGCATCTGCGCCTCGGCCTGGGCCAGCGTCAGCGGGTCGAGCCCGGGCGTCCGGCTCTCGGCCTTCGCGCGCTCCAGGTCCTGGCGGGCGCGCTCGGCGTCGATCTCGGAGGCCATCTCGGCGGTCTCGGCGAACACCGAGACCTTGTCGTGGAGGATCTCGGCGAAGCCGCCCGACACCGCGAAGCTCGAGGTCTCGGCGCCGCGGCGCACGCGCACCTCGCCGGCGCCCAGCTGCACGAGGAAGGCCTCGTGGCCGGGCAGCACGCCCATCTCGCCCTCGAAGGCGGGCAGGGCCACGAAGTCGGCCGTCTGCGTGAGCGCCGACTTCTCGGGCGTGACGAGCTCTACCGTGAGGGTTTTGGCCATGTTACTTGAGCTTGTCCGCCTTCTCGAGCGCCTCTTCGATGGTGCCGACCATGTAGAAGGCCTGCTCGGGCACCGAGTCGTGCTTGCCCGAGATGATCTCGTCGAAGGCCCGGATGGTGTCCTTGAGCTTCACGTACTTGCCGCCGATGCCGGTGAACTGCTCGGCGACGTGGAAGGGCTGGGACATGAACTTCTGCACCTTGCGCGCGCGGGAGACGGCCAGCTTGTCGTCCTCCGAGAGCTCGTCGATGCCGAGGATGGCGATGATGTCCTGGAGGTCCTTGTACTTCTGCAGCACGCGCTGCACCGCGCGCGCGACCCGGTAGTGCTCTTCGCCGACGATGCGCGGGTCGAGGATGCGCGAGGTGGAGTCGAGCGGGTCGACGGCCGGATAGATGCCGAGCTCGGCGATGGAGCGCGACAGCACGGTCGTCGCGTCCAGGTGAGTGAACGTCGTCGCCACGCCGGGGTCCGTGAGGTCGTCGGCGGGGACGTAGACGGCCTGGATCGAGGTGATCGAGCCGTTCTTGGTGGAGGTGATGCGCTCCTGCAGGCTGCCGACCTCGGTGGTGAGCGTCGGCTGGTAGCCGACGGCCGAGGGCATGCGTCCCAAGAGAGCCGACACCTCGCAGCCCGCCAAGACGAAGCGGAACACGTTGTCGATGAAGAGCAGGACGTCCTGGTTCTTCTTGTCGCGGAAGTACTCGGCCTGGGTGAGGGCCGTGAGGGCCACGCGGGCGCGGGAGCCGGGCGGCTCGTTCATCTGGCCGTAGGTCAGCACGGTCTTCGAGAGCACCGTGGAGCCGTCCGAAAGCTTGGCTTCCTGCATCTCGAGCCAGAGGTCGTTGCCCTCGCGGGAGCGCTCGCCGACGCCGCCGAACACGGAGACGCCGCCGTGCTGCTTGGCGACGTTGTTGATGAGCTCCATGATGATGACGGTCTTGCCGACGCCGGCGCCGCCGAAGAGGCCCACCTTGCCGCCCTTCATGTAGGGCTCGAGGAGGTCGATGACCTTGATGCCCGTCTCGAAGATCTGCGGGCGGGTCTCCTGGTCCTCGAGCTTGGGGGCGGGACGGTGGATGGGCAGGGTCTCCTTGGTGTTGATGGGCCCGCGCTCGTCCTTGGGCTCGCCCAGCACGTCGATCAGGCGTCCCAGGACCTGGTCGCCGACCGGCACGGTGATGGGGGCGCCGGTGTCCTCGACGAGCATCCCGCGGCGCATGCCTTCCGTGGGGCCGAGCACGAGCGCGCGGACGGTGTTGTCGCCCAAGTGCTGGGCGACCTCGCCGGTGACGAGCATCTCCTTTCCGTTGCCTTCGACGCTCATCCTGACCTTGAGCGCGTTGTAGATGGCCGGGAGGTTCCCCGAGGGGAACTCGACGTCGATGACGGGGCCGACGACCTGCACGAGCTTGCCGACGTTGAGACCCTTGGTGGCGGCGTTCGTCGTCATTTCTGGAACCTCGCGGCGATGAAGTTGACGGGCCGCTTGTGCGCGGGCCCGAAGTTTCCGATGTGGTGGAAGTGGATGCCGTAGCTGCGCAGCCCCGAGACGTCCTCGCGGATGCTGCGCACCTCGCCGCGGATCTGCAGCGGGATGTTGAGGTTGAGGAAGAGCGACTGCCCTTTCTCGAGCTCGGCGTTGGTCTTGAAGGTCATGCCCGTCAAGGACAGGTCCGTGATGGTGCCGCGGCACTTGGTCACGCCCTGGCCCTTGGTGTGGATGTCCATCGTGATCCCCACCGGGAAGCGGGGGTTCCTGCGTTTGTCGTTCATCTTGGTCTCCATCGAAGCGGTCATTGGGCCAGGGCCTCCGCGCCGCTCACGATCTCCATGAGCTCGCGCGTGATGATGGCCTGGCGGGTGCGGTTCATCCAAAGGGTGAGGCCGCTGATGAGCTCGGCGGCGTTCTTCGAGGCCGAGTCCATCGCGTTCATGCGCGCGGCGAGCTCCGCGGCCTGCGACTCGAGGAGGGCCCGGTAGGCCTGGGCCTTCGCGTGGCGCGGCAGCAGGGCGTCGAGGAGCTTCTCGCGGCCCGGCTCGAACTTGAACTCGGACGGGGCGGCGTCGGCCGGCTTCGGCTCCGGGATGGGCAGGAGGCGCTTCTCGGAGACCTTCTGGCTGACCACCGACACGAACTCGGTCGTGATGACGTCCAAGGACTCGAGCTCGCCGGAGTCGAAGCGCTCGAGCAGGGGCTTTAAGGCCAGCTCGGCGTGCGCGAAGGTGACCTTCGGGAAGATGCCGACGAGCTCGGCGGCCTTCTCGATGCCCTCGTCTTTGATGCGCGCCAAGAGGTCGCGGCCCTTGCGCCCGACGGCCACGACGACGACCTTCTTGCCCTCGGCCCGGCGGGCCTTGAGCCAGAGGAGGGTCGAGCGGAGGATGTTCGTGTTGAAGCCGCCGCACAGGCCCTTGTCGGCCGTGACGAGCAAGAGGCCCGCCGCGCCGGTCGTGCGCCGGTCGAAGTAGTGGTGGATCTGGACCGCGCGGCCGGCGTCCAGGTCGGCGCGGACCTCGAGCCGGGCCAGGTCGGAGACCGCCGCGTCGATGCGCTGGGCGAAGGGCCGCGAGGAGAGGATGGCCGACTGGGCGCGCCGCATGCGCGCCGCGGCGACCATCTTCATCGCCTTCGTGATCTGCTGGGTCGACTTCACCGACTTTATCTTGCGGCGGATCTCTCGGACGGATGCCATGGTCTATGCCCCGGCCGCGACCTTCGCGGCCTTGTTCCCCAGATAGTCGGCGACGGCGTCGCGGAACGCCCACGACGCCTTGAACCCCAGCCCGGCGGCGGCGGCCGACGGGTCGCCCTGCGTCTCGTTCTGATAGAAGGAGTAGGGGTTCTCGAAATAGTCGGGCTCGAGGCTGGTGCCGAGCACGGCGTTTAAGGCGGAGACGACCTCGTTGAAGGTCGTGGCCCGGCCCGTGCAGACGTTGTAGACGCCCGACTGGGCCGCCTCGGCGGCTTTGAGGTTGGCCGCGACGACGTCTTTGACGTAGATATGGTCGCGGTACTGCTCGCCGGCGCGGAAGATGCGCGGGCGCTTTCCGGCCTTCATCTGGCCGTAGAGCTGCCAGATCATGCTGGCGACCTTGCCCTTGTGGGCCTCGCCGGGGCCGAAGACGTTGAAGTAGCGCAGGCCGACCACCTTGAGGGAGGGCTCCTCTTGCAGGAAGCCCTCGGCCGCCCGCTCCATGACCATCTTGGAGAAGCCGTACACGTTCATCGGCTCGGGGGCCTGGCCCTCGCGCATCGGCACGGGGCCGGCGCCGTAGGTGCCGGCGGAGGAGGCATAGACGACGCGGCGCACGCCGCTCTCGACGGCGAAGGAGAGGACGTTCCGAAAGCCCTCGACGTTGACCTCCAGCATCCGCTTCTGGTCCATGACCGTCGTATCCGTGATGGCGGCCTGGTGGAAGACGCAGTCGACGGCCCCGATGCGGCCGAGCCACTCGGCGGGCTTCGAGACGTCGCCGGCCACGCAGTCGCCCTTAAAGCCCTTCAAGTTCTCGAAGTGCCCGGAGGAGAAATCGTCGAGGACCACGACCGCCACGCCCCGGCGCTCGAGCTCGAGGGCCAGGTTCGAGCCCACGAAGCCGGCCCCGCCCGTGACGAGCGCGCGCTTCACCGGACCGCCGCCCGGCGCTGGATGACGACCTCGAGGGGGACGCCGACCGCCAGCGACATCAGGCTCACCCGGTCGTAGAGGCGCTTCGAGAGCGCCTCGGCCCCGGGCGGCACGGTCCGGTTGGCGGTCGCCGCGACGATGTGCAGGCAGACCTCCTTGTCCCAGCCGTTGACGAGCTTGAGCTTCTTGTGGTCCGCCTCGACCTTCTTCAAGAAGCGCTTAAGCGCCCCGTGCTCGCGCATCAGGAAGTCGGCCATCGCCACCGAGGTCTGCGCGTCGGGGACGTAGGCGAACACCCCCGCGAGCTCCGGGTGTTTGATGGCGACCAGAGCCTCCATCAGGCTCATGTTGATGATGCCGGGAGCCGACGGCACCGCCCCGCCCAGATACTGGGCGCGCGCCCCGGGGAGGGCCGCGGCGAGCAGGAGGGCGAGGGCGACGGCGCGCTTCATCAGGCCTTGTACGCCGCCTTGATCGCGTCGAGCGCGGCCTTGAGGCCGGCCTTCACGTCGTCGGAGAGCTCGCGCTTGTCGACGATGGACTTGATGACGGCGGCATGCTTGGACTTCATCTCAGCGAGGATGTGGGCCTCGAAGGCCTTGACGCCGTCCACCGGCACCGAGTCGAAGTAGCCGTTGGTGCCGGCGTAGATGACGACGACCTGGTCCTCGACGGGCAGCGGCTTGTACTGGTCCTGCTTCAAGAGCTCGACGAGGCGCTGGCCGCGCGCGAGCTGGGCCTGGCTGGCCTTGTCCAAGTCCGAGCCGAACTGCGCGAAGGCCGCGAGCTCGTTGTACTGCGCCAGCTCCAGGCGCAGGCGCCCGGCGACCTGCTTCATCGCCTTGATCTGCGCCGCGCCGCCGACGCGCGACACCGAGAGGCCGACGTTGACGGCCGGCCGGATGCCGGAGTAGAACAGGCCGCTCTCGAGGTAGATCTGGCCGTCGGTGATGGAGATGACGTTCGTGGGGATGTACGCCGACACGTCGCCGGCCTGCGTCTCGATGATGGGGAGCGCGGTCAGGGACCCGCCGCCGTTTTTCTGCGACAGCTTGCAGGCGCGCTCCAAGAGGCGCGAGTGGATGTAGAACACGTCGCCCGGGTAGGCCTCGCGGCCCGGCGGGCGGCGCAAGAGCAGCGAGAGCTGGCGGTAGGCCGCGGCGTGCTTCGAGAGGTCGTCATAGACCACCAGCACGTCCTTGCCCGCCCACATGAACTCCTCGCCCATCGCGCAGCCGGCGTAGGGCGCGATGTAGAGCAGCGGCGCCGGTTCGGAGGCCGTGGCCGCGACGACGATGGTGTACTCCATCGCCCCGTAGTCCTCGAGGGTCTTGACCACGTTGGCCACCGTCGAGCGCTTCTGGCCGACGGCGACGTAGATGCAGATGGGCCGGTTGGCCTGGTTCTTCTGGTTGATGATGGCGTCGAGCGCGACCGCGGTCTTGCCGGTCTGGCGGTCGCCGATGATGAGCTCGCGCTGGCCGCGTCCGACGGGGATCATGCCGTCGATGGCCTTGATGCCGGTCTGGACGGGCACCTTCACGGGCTGGCGCTCGACGACGCCGGGGGCGATGACCTCGAGCGTGCGGGTCTTGGAGGTCTTCACCGGGCCCTTGCCGTCGATGGGCTGGCCGAGGGGGTTGACGACGCGGCCGATGAGGGCGTCGCCGACGGGCACCGACATGATCTTGCCCGTGCGCTTGACGGGGTCGCCCTCGCGGATGAGGTTGTCGTCGCCGAAGAGCACGCAGCCGACGTTCTCGCGCTCGAGGTTCAAGACCATGCCGAAGACGCCGTTGGGGAGCTCCAAGAGCTCGCCGGCCATCGCGTTCTCGAGGCCGTACACGCGGGCGATGCCGTCGCCCACCTGCAGGACGAAGCCCTCTTCCTTGACGTCGGTCTTGCCCTCGAAGTCCTCGAGCTGCTTTTTGATGACTCCGGTGATCTCTTCAGGTCGAATCGCCATGGTTGATGCCCTCGTCTTTAGTTTGAACCGACCAACGTCTGATGCAGGGCCTTGAGGCGGCCCTTGAGGCTCCCGTCCAAGACCCAATCGCCGACGCGGACCACGACGCCCGCCATCAGCTCCGGGTCTTCCTTCACGTCCAAGAGGACCGTCTTGCCCAAGAAGCCGCCGAGCCGGTCGGCCATGAGCTTGGCCTCGACCTCGCTTAAAGGCCGCGCGGTCTTGACCGCCGCGTGGACGACCCCGCGGCCGGCGTCGGCGAAGCGCTGGTAGTCGCCGGCCATCGAGGGCAGCAGGTTGAAGCGCTTCTTCTCGATGAGGAGCTCCAAGAACCGCAGCACGGGCCGCGAGACGCCCTCGCCCAGCACGGCCTTGAGCCGCGCCTTCTTGTCGGCGACGCTGACGCGGGGGTGGCGGAACTCGGCCATGGCCCCGGCCAGCGTGCGCGCCGCCTTCAAGAGCTCGGCCCCCACCTTCTCCTCTTCCTTGCGCCCCGAGGCGCTCTGGTAGAGGGCGGCGGCGTAGCGGCGGGCGAGCGCGCGGTCGGCGAGCTGCATCAGTTCTTGCCCTTCCCGGCGGCCAGGTCGCTGAAGAACTCGTCCATCACGGACTTCTGGGTGCCGGAGTCGACCGACTTCTTGACCAGGCGCTCGGCGGCGGCCAAGGAGAGCTCGGCGACCTCCTTGCGCAGGTCCGAGACGATGCGGCGCTTGTCCTCGTCGAGCTGGGCGCGGGTCTTGTCGAGCATCGCCTTGGCCTCGGCCTCGGCGTCGGCCTTGAGCCTCGAGCGCAGGGCCTCGCCCTCCAGACCGGCCTTCGCGACGACGGCGCGGGCCTCGTCGGCGGCGGAGGCCAGGCGCGCCTCGAGCTCGCGCGCGATGCGCTCGGCGTCCTTGCGGGCGGCCTCGGCCTTCTCGCGCTCCTCGCGCATCTTGGCCTCGCGCTCCTCGATGGCGTGGAGCAGCGGCCCCCACGCGAAGGCCTTCATGAGGCCCACGAGGATCAGGAAGGACATGATGGTCCAGAGGATCAGTCCCTTGTCGGGGTTCAGCAGCGCGTCCATGTCGGCTCCTTACGTTCTCTCAGGGTGCTTCAAATCGGTGCCGGGCGGGGGCTCCCCCTCGGGGAGCCCCCGCCGCGGTCTTAGTGGGCCGAAGCCGCCGGGGCTTCCGCGCCGTGCCCGCCCATCTCGACGCCCTTGTTCAAGGCGCCGCCGGCCAGGAAGAAGATCACGAGCGCGAACAGCGCCGCGCCTTCGATCATGGCGGCCGGGATGATCATCATCGTCTGCAGCTGGCCGGCCGCCTCGGGCTGGCGGGCCGCGCCCTCGAGGGCGGCGGACGCGAGCTTGGCGATGCCGAAGCCGGCGGCGAGCAGGACGAGACCGGCGCCGAGACCGACGCCGAGGTAACCGAACGCAAGGTGCCACATGGCCATCTAAGTTCCTCTCTGTTTACGGCTTACGGCCTCGCGAAACGGCTCGGCGGGCCGGGTCCGACCTCGGCCGCGCCCTGCGCGGCCGGTGCGCGTCAATGGTGCTGCATCACCCCGCCGACGAAGACGGCCGTCAGCAAGGTGAAGATGAACGCCTGGAGGAACGCGACAAGAAGCTCCAAGCAGTTCACGAACGTCACCATGAAAAGGGCGAACGGGCCGGTCACGAGCACGCCGGAGCGGCCGATGATGAAGATGAGCGAGAAGAAGCCGATGATGACGATGTGGCCGGCGATCATGTTGGCGAACAAGCGGATGGTGAGCGCGAAGATCTTGACCACGAGGCCCACGATCTCGATGACGAAGAGGACGGCGCCCAGGACCGGGGCCGCGATGAAGGCCATCGGCAGGCCGGCCGGGACGGGGGCGAAGTGCTTGAGGAACCCCAACAGGCCCTGCGCGCGCACGCCGCCCAGAACGATGAGCCCCAAAGTGCACAGGGCCAGGCCGGCGGTCACGCCGACGTTGCCGGTGGCGGTGCCCGAGACGCCCGGGTTGCCCGGGACGGCGTCCAAGGGCAGCATGCCGGCCAGGTTGCAGAAGAAGATGAAGAAGAAGAGGGTCAGGAAATAGTGCAGGTAGCGGTGCGCCTCGTGGCCGAGCAGGGGCTCGACGATGTTATCGCGGATGTAGAGGACCAGGGCCTCGACGCCGGTGCGCAGGATCAGGGCCGCCTGGCCCTCGCCGCGGGCGGCGAAGGTGAGGGTGCCGAGCGCGGTCAGGCTCACCAGCCAGATCATCACCAGGTGCTTGGTGAGGTTCATCGCGACGCCGCCGGGGAGCGTGAAGAGGGTGAAGAAGGTGTGGTCGATGAGGTGGTGATGGAGGACTTGTTCGATGTTCATGGTCTCTTCTCAGGCCTCAGGTGCCGCACCTCGAGGGTGAACAGCCCCAATGTTCCCAGCACGTACGCGCTCAACAGGGGCGCCTGCCCCTCCCAACCCTCGCTCCACGTCGCCGCGACGAGCAGCACGAGGACCGAGGCCCTTAAGCCCACCCCCGCCCCGAACCCCCGCAGGAAGGTCTGGAAAGACCCCCCGCGGGTCAAAGCGAGGAGGGCGATGCTCGCCGTCGACACCCCCCAGGCCAGGCCCAGGCCCACGGCGGCCCGGCCCCGGCTCCCCGGCCCCAGAAGCGCCCAGGACGCGGCCCCGGCCGCGAGGGCCAGGACGGCGCCCTCGACGGCGCTAGCGGCGAGGGGTCTGAGCCTGTTTGACGCCACGGACGAGGAGGTAAAGTCCCGCTCCGAACCCCAGCGCGACCCCGGTGAGGAGCAGGGCGGGCGAGGTCCCGAGCTTCTCGTCGGCCCACCGGCCGCCGACGACGCCCAGGACCATCGCCACGGCCAGCTCGAGCCCCAGGCTCATCGCCGCGCCCAACGGGCTCCCCTGCGGTCCGGGGCCTGCGGGCGGTGGTTCGGTCGGTTTTGACGGCATCCAAAGAGCGACGGGTCATTCTACGAAAAACGGCCGAGAGCGCCGCTTGATTCAAATCATTGACCATGGTCAAACCTCGGGGGAAGCCCCCCGCGGGCCATTTTGGTAGAGTCCCCCCGATGCCCGGACGCCTCGTCGTCGTCGACGACACCGAAGACCTGCTGCTCCTCATCCGGGAGTCCTTGGGGCGCGCCGGCTACGAGGTGCGCACCGCCCCCGACGGTCCGACGGCCCTGGACCTCATCCGGAAGGACCCCCCCGACGCGGTCATCCTCGATCTGTGGATGCCCGGGATGGACGGCTTCGCGGTGGTGCGCGAGCTCAAGGACGACCCGCTGCTCCAGCAGCTGCCCGTCCTCATCATGTCGGCGGCCGGCACCTCGGACAACAAGATCCACGGCCTGGACCTGGGCGCCGACGACTTCATCACCAAGCCCTTCGACATGCCGGAGCTCGTGGCCCGGGTCCGGATGGTCCTGCGCCGGGCCCAGCAGTGCCTCGACGCCAACCCCCTGACCCACCTGCCCGGCAACACGAGCATCCAGTCGCGCATCGAGGCCGCGCTGCGCCGGGGCGGCCCCCTGGCCGTCCTCTACTGCGACTTGAACAACTTCAAGGCCTACAACGACGCCTACGGCTACGCGGCCGGCGACCGCGCCATCAAGGAGACCTCCCACGTCCTCCTCGAGGCGGTCAAGGCCGCCGGGGCCCCCCACGAGGACTTCGTCGGCCACATCGGCGGCGACGACTTCCTCGTCGTCACGGTGCCGGACCGCATGGAGGCCCTGGCCAAGGAGGTCTGCGCCCGTTTCGACGCCGCGGCCCCTTCCCTATATAAGGACGAGGACCGGGCCCGGGGGCGCCTCCTCTCGAAGGACCGCCAGGGCAACGCGGTCGAATACCCGCTCATGTCCATCGCCGTCGGGGTCTGCCACAACCAGTCCCGGCCCCTGACGGGCTACGGCGAGGTCAGCTCGGTGGGAGCCGAGCTCAAGAAGGCGGCCAAGGCCAAGACCGGCTCCGCCTACGTCATCGACAGGAGGACGCAATAGTTGGTGTACAATTCCCCCTTATGAAGACCCTGGCCCCCAAGAAGACCGCCGTGAAGACCTACGCGATGCTCGTCGACGGCAAGCTGGTCCAGGCCGAGGGCGGCGCCCTGCGGGACATCACCGACCCCGCCTCGGGCGAGCTGTTGGCCCGCGTGCCCGAGTCCGGCCGCGCCGACGCCAAGAAGGCCGTCGCCGCCGCCCGCCGCGCGTTCGACTCCGGCCCCTGGCGCAAGACCACCGCCCAGGACCGCGGCCGCCTCCTCTTTAAGGTCGCCGAGGGCATCCGGGCCCGGGCCAAGTCCCTGGCCGAGCTCGAGGTCCGCAACATGGGCAAGCCTCTCGCCGAGGCCGAGTACGACGCGGCCGACGCCGCCGCCTGCTTCGAGTTCTACGGCGGCCTGGCCACGAAGGTCCACGGCGAGACGATGTCGGTGCCCGCCAACTCGATGAGCTTCGTGCTGCGGGAGCCCGTGGGCGTCTGCGGCCAGATCATCCCCTGGAACTACCCGCTCCTCATGGCCGCCTGGAAGCTGGCCCCGGCGCTCGCCGCCGGCTGCACGGTGGTCCTCAAGCCCTCCGAGCTCACCCCTCTGACGGCCCTCGAGCTGTGCCCCATCCTGCTCGAGGCCGGCTTCCCCGACGGCGTCGTCAACGTCGTCACCGGCCCCGGCGCCGGCGTCGGCGAGGAGCTCGCCGAGAGCCCGCTCGTCGACAAGGTCGCCTTCACCGGCGGCACCGTCACCGGACGGCGCATCGCCCAGGCCGCCACGGGCAACTTGAAGAAGGTGACGCTCGAGCTCGGCGGCAAGAACCCCAACATCGTCTTCGCCGACGCCGACTTCGAGGCCGCGGTGGACGGGGCCCTCTTCGCGGCCTTCGCCAACCAGGGCGAGGTGTGCTCCGCCGGCTCGCGGCTCCTCGTCGAGAAGAAGGTCCACAAGGAGCTCGTCGCCGCGATGCTCAAGAAGGCGCCGCGCATCAAGCTCGGCCACGGCCTGACCCCCGGCGTCAAGATGGGGCCGCTCGTGAGCTCGGCCCACCGCGACAAGGTGGAGGGCTACATCAAGGTCGGCAAGGAAGAGGGCGCCAAGCTGGTCTTGGGCGGCGGGCGCCCCAAGGGCGCCGAGTTCGACAAGGGCTGGTTCGTCGAGCCCACCATCTTCGACCACGTGAAGCCCTCCATGCGCGTCGCGCGCGAGGAGATCTTCGGGCCCGTGCTCTCGGTCATCCCGTTCGCCGATGAGGCCGAGGCGGTGCGCCTGGCCAACGACACCGAGTACGGCCTGGCGGCCGGCGTGTGGACGACGAACGTCACGAAGGGCGTGCGCGTCTTAAGAGAGCTGCGCGCCGGCATCACCTGGCTCAACACCTACCACCCCACCTTCAACGAGATGCCCTGGGGGGGCTACAAGCAGAGCGGCTACGGCCGCGAGCTGGGCCTCTACGGCATCCAGGCGTATCTCGAGACGAAGCAGGTCAACATCAACCTAGACGAGGCTCCCCTTGGCTGGTACTAAGACGAAGTCCGCCCCGGCGGCGTCCGGGGCCATCCGCTTGAAGACCGCCGTCCCCGGCCCGAAGAGTCTGGCGCTCATGGCCCGGCGCAAGGCTGCCGTCGCGCGCGGCCCGTTCCACGCGACCCCGGTCTTCGTCAAGAGCGCCCACGGGGCGCTGTTGACCGACGTCGACGGGAACGTCTTGATCGATTTGGCCGCCGGCATCGGCGTGGTCAACACCGGCCACACCGCCGAGGCCGTCGTCGCCGCGGTCCGCGCGCAGGCCGGCGAGCTCATCCACGCGAGCTTCAACACGACGCCCTACGAGTCCTACGTGACGCTCGCCGAGCGCCTGAACGCCGCGGCCCCCGGCACGCACGCGAAGAAGACCTTCCTCGCCAACTCCGGCGCCGAGGCCGTCGAGAACGCGGTGAAGATCGCCCGCGCGCACACCGGACGCGCCGGCATCCTCTGCTTCGAGCACGCCTTCCACGGCCGCACGTACATGGCGATGACTTTGACGGGCAAGGCCAAGCCCTACAAGTACGGCTTCGCGCCGCTGTGCTCGGACGTCTACCGCGCGCCCTACCCCTACGCGCCCGGGGGCCTGGACGCCCAGGCCGCCTTCAAGAAGTTCCTCGACGTGGCCGCCGTCCAGACGATGCCGAGCCAGCTGGCCGCGGTCATCATCGAGCCGGTCGTCGGCGAGGGCGGGTTCCTGCCCGCCGACAAGGCCTTCCTGGCGCTCTTGCGTCAGTGGTGCACGGCCAACGGCGTCGTCCTCATCGCCGACGAGATCCAGTGCGGCTTCGGCCGCACCGGGACCCTGTTCGCCTCGGAGCAGCTGGGCCTCGTCCCCGACCTCCTGACGACGGCCAAGGGCCTGGGCGGCGGGATGCCCGTCTCGGCCGTCGTCGGCCGCGCCGAGATGATGGACGCGCCCGTCGAGGGCGGTATCGGCGGGACCTTCGGCGGCAATCCCGTGGCGGTCGCCGCCGCGCTCGCGGTGCTCGACCTCTTCGCCGACCCCAAGTTCCTCAAGCGCGTCAAGGAGCTCGGCGCCTCGATGCGCCGATCGCTTGAGGGCTTCAAGAAGGCATCCGCCAAGGTCGGCGACGTCAGGGGCCTCGGGCCGATGCTGGCCTTCGAGCTCGTGAAGGCCGGCGGCGAACCGGACGCCGACGCCGCCAAGGCCCTGGCCAAGTACGCCTGCGAGCACGGCGTCGTGGTGCTGACCGCCGGCTCCTACGGCAACTGCCTGCGTCTCCTGCCCCCCCTCGTCATCACCGACGCCGAGTTGGCCGAGGCGCTGGGCGTCCTCGAAGCCGGACTCAAGGAGCTCCGCTGATGGCCCTCACCAGAAAGTCCTTCATCAAATGGGTCCTGGGCTCCGGGGCCGCGATGGCCTGCCCGTTCCCCGTCTCCGGCGCCGAGCCGGGCGGGCCCGGCGGGCCGCCCTCGGCCCCTCCCAAGCTCGGCGGCGAGCAGAACGCGGTCTGCCACGCGGTGCGCGACCACAAGCTCCCGGCGATGCCGAAGCCTTCCAAGAAGGTGGACGTCGTGGTCGTCGGCGCCGGCCCCAGCGGCTACGCCGCCGCCGGGGCCCTGCGCGGCTCAGACTATTTGGTCCTCGAGAAGGAGCCCGTCATCGGCGGCAACGCGGTGGCCGAGACCTGGAACGGCCTCGACTACTGCACCGGCTCGGCCTGGGCCTCGGTCTTCTCGCCCGAGGTGGACGCGCTCTTCAAGGGCTGGAAGCTCGATATGAAGCCCATCACCGGCGCCGACGCCGCCAGCTTCGAGGGCGTGTGGATCAAGGACTTCTGGGACGGCAAGGCCGACAGCCCGCTCATCGAGAAGCTCCCCTACCCGGACTCGGTCAAGAAGGGCTTCCGCGACTGGCTCAAGGGCCTCGAGGCCATCGACATCGAGAAGGAGAAGGACAAGCTCGACCTCATGCCCTTCTCCGACTTCTTCAAGGGCGCGCCCGAGCCGCTTAAGGCCTACTGGGACGCCTTCGGGCCGTCGAACTGGGGCGCGCGCACCGAGCACACCTCGGCCTATCTGGGCATCCAGGGCGCGCGCGACTGGCCCAAGAGCCAGCGCTACACCTTCGAGGGCGGCCTGGGGATCATCTCCCGCAAGGTCTGGGAGCAGACCTCCGAAGAAGACCGCAAGCGCTACGTCTTCGGGGCGACCGTGGTCTCCGTCAAGAAGAAGGGCAAGGGCGCCGTCGTCACGTTCATGAAGGACGGCAAGCTCGAGGCGGTGACGGCCAAGTCCGTCGTGATGTGCGCGCCCAAGTACATGGCGCGCCGCCTCGTGCCGGGGCTGCCCAAGGAGCAGGACGCCGCTATGGCCGCGATGCGCTACGCGCCCTACTCGGTCCTCACCTGCTGCTTCACCAAGCGCGTCTGGAACATGGGCTACGACAACTGGCCCGTGGGCTCCAAGTACTTCACCGACTTCGTGCAGGCCGACTGGGTCACCAACGGCGAGAAGGGCGACCCGGACAAGCCCCAGATCCTGACGCTCTACGCGCCCGTCCTCGAGAAGGAGCGCGCCGACCTCCTAGACGACGAGGAGTCGCTCTACCGCGCCCAGAAGGCCGTCGAGGAATTGGCCGTCGCCGTCCCCGGCTGCGTGGACCACCTGGCCGAGGTGCGGATGTTCCGCCGCGGCCACCCGATGCCGATGTCCATCCCGGGCAGCTACACGAAGCTCCAGCCCGCCTCACGCGCGGACTTCGGTCCCATCTACTTCGCGCACAGCGACAGCTCGGGCGAGGTCTCGGACGTGGCCTACGGCGCGCTCTTCGGCATCGAGGCCGCGAAGAAGGCCTTAAAGCACGTCTAGCGGACGGAGTCGGCCAGCTCCAGCAGCCGTTCGTTCTCGTGGACGCGCACGCCCGTCTCGGACCCGGCGGCCAGGGCGACCATCGCCCGGGCGACCGCCGCGGCCTCGATGGGCCGGTAGCGCCTGAGCGGCCCGACCATCAGCGGCGACAAGAACGGGGCGAGCCTCTGCGCCACGGCTTCGGCGGGCCGGCTTTCGTTCCGAGCTCCCAGAAGGAGCGACGGGCGCAGGATGTGCACGGTCGCAAACCCCAGCGCCGACACGGCCTCCTCCAACTCGCCTTTGACGCGGTTGTAGAACACGGACGAGCGCGCGTTCGCGCCGTTGGCCGTGACTAGGAAGAGCCGTCGCGCGCCCTCGCTCGACGCCTTCCGCGCCAAAGCCAAAGGCAGGTCGTAGTCCACCGCCCGGAACGCCGCCTGCCCGCCGGCCTTCGCGATGGTCGTGCCCAGGCAGCAGTAGAGGTCGGAGGCCGACAGCGCGCCAGGCGGGAGGTTCGCAAAATCCACGACGGACACGACCACCCCCGCGGGCGCCGTCAAAGGCCGCCGCACGAGCGCCGTGGCGGAGCCGATGACCTTGAGCAGCTCCCCGCCGACGAGCCCCGAGCCGCCCAGCACGACGCTCGTCACAGCCCCGCCGTCGCCAAGGCCCGGGGCAGCCGGGCCAGAGGCGTCGAATCGATGGTCTCGTCCAACCGCTCCTCCCGTTCTCCCGGATGCACGACCCAGAGCCGCTCGAGGCGCAAGTCCGCCATGGCCATGCGCATGGACTTCGTCGTCTTGGGGGCGTCGGCGTACTTGAACTCGAAGCCGTAGCGGCGCCCGCCGCGGACGACCAGCAGGTCCAGCTCGGTTCCGGCGTGCGTGGCGTAGAAATAGGCGTCCTGGTCCGCCCGCGTCCAGCGCACGACCTGCTCGAGCGCGAACCCCTCCCACGAGAAGCCGAGCGCCGGATGGCGCCGCAGGTCGGCGCCGCCGCGCAGTCCCAGGAGCGCGTGGAGCAGGCCGCAGTCCCGGAAGTAGACCTTCGGGGCCTTCACGAGCCGCTTGCCGGTGTTTTCGAACCAGGGCTGGAGCTGGCGGACCATGTAGGCGCCCGTCAGGACGTCGAGGTAGCGGCGCGCGGTCGCCTCCTGCGTCCCCATCGAGCGGGCCAGTTCGGAGGCGTTCCAGGTCCGCCCATGGAAGTGGGCGAGCATCGTCCAGAAGCGGCGCAGGGCGGGGGCGGGGATGCGGACGCCCAGGTTTGGGAGGTCGCGCTCGAGCAGCGTCTGGATGAAGTCGAGACGCCAGCGCAGGCTCCTCTCGTCCGAGGAGGCCGTGAACGAGCGCGGGAAGCCGCCGCGCATCCACAGCCGCCCGGCGCTCGGGCCGCCCGCCTCATCCAGAGAGAAACCGCCCATCTCGACGTGCGCCGCCCGCCCGGCCAAAGACTCCGACGCCCCGCGGACCAGCTCGGGCGACGCGCTCCCAAGCAGGAGAAAGCGCGCCGGCAGCGGGCGCCGGTCCGCGAGCACCCGCAAGAGCGGCAGGATGGCCGGGAGGCGCTGGCATTCGTCGATGACGACGAGGCCCTTGAGGCCGCGCAGCGTCAACGACGCCGTCTCGGCCCGCAGTTCGGTCTCCGGATCTTCCAGGTCAAAGAACCGGGCCTTACGGCCGGCGGCGACGCTCCGGGCGAGCGTCGTCTTGCCGCATTGGCGCGGACCCAAGAGGAGGGTGACCGGCGCGGTCTTGAGGGCCTCGCTCAGGCGGGCTTCCAGCTGTGGGCGGGCGAGCATAGTTATAATTGAAATATACCAGTCATACTGGTAATTTTCAAGTATAAATTTTAGCCGCAGCTCTTGCAGGCCGGCCGCATCGCTACGGCCAGCGCGATGCCGAAGAGCACGACGACGGCCAGGCCGCCCAGGACCCAAGACTGCCGGTCGGAACCCCAGAACTCGCCGGTGCGGCGGTCGAGCTCCTGGACCGCCGCCGGGAGCCCCGCGGGGTCGGCGGGCAGCTCCCAGACGCTCGAGGGCTCGGTCGCGGCGAAGTAGAGCTTTCCCGCCGCCGCCGAATACCCGGCGAACTCGCCCAGGCGTTTGGTCCAGCGGAGCGTCTGGGGCGGGCCGGGACGCCTCTCGTCGAAGACGACCAGGAGCCTCTCGCGGAGGAGCTTGTCGACGGGCGGCACGGACGTGTCCCGGGAGAGCACGTAGACCCGTCCGCCGGCCTCCATCAGGTTCTCGAGTTCGCCTTCGCAGCGCCCGAGCTCGCGCGCGGTCCCGGCGGCGGGATCGAGCCGGGTGAGGACGGTGGTGGTCTCGCCCGGCAGCCGAGCATGGGCCAAGATGCCGCCGGCCCCGCCCACGAGGCCGTCAAAGCCCGTCTCCGTGGGGAAGTCGCGCAGGACCTTTCCCGCGCGCAAGTCGACGACCAAGAACCGGGACTTCCCCTTCTCCTCGACGCGGAGGACGGCCCAGGGGCCCGTCTCGTCGAAGACGGCGTGGACCGTCCGGAAGGCCCCCAGGAGCCGCGACTCCTGAGCGGCGCCGGTGGCCGGGTCGAGGGTCTTGAGGAACGTCCTGTCGCGGGCGGTCAGGATGAGGAAGGCCTCGCGCGACCAGGCCGGGCGGCCGAGGCCGGCCAGGCCGACGCCCTCCCCCAAAGGGATGCGGCCGAGGACCGTGCCGTCTTTTAAGTCCACGCGCTGGATGAAGGACGAGCCCTGGCCGTCCGAGTGGTCCTCGGATTCGACCAGGGCCTGGTCCTGGTCTTCCAGGGTGAGGAAGGGGCCCGGCAGGAACTGCTCGGGGAAGGTGAACAGGCGGGACTTGCCCGTCGCCACCTCGAAGACCCCCAGGCCCGTCTTGGCGGGATACTCCCCTCCCACGTAGAGGAGGCGGTTGCTGCGCTCGTAGTAGCGGTGAAAGCGCGCCGGGTCGTCGGTCTTAAGGCGGACCGCCGCCGGGGCCGCCGCCCATACCGCTAGGGCGAAGAGGAGCAGGGTCTTGCCCATGCCGGGGTTGTACCCGAAAAGCCCCCCTCGTTCAAGGCGCGGAAACTTCGCTACCATCGGCCCATGGCTTGGGACTTGAAGGGCAAGACCGTCGTCGTGACGGGAGCCACCAACGGCATCGGGAAGGCCGCCGCGGTGGAGCTCGGCCGGCGCGGGGCGCGCCTCGTGCTCGTGGGCCGCGACCGGCGGCGCTGCGCCGACGCCGCCGACGCGGTGCGAGCGACGGGAGTCTCCGTGGACACGGTCGTCGCGGACCTCTCGCTGATGTCCGAGACGCGCCGGGCCGCGGCCGAGGTGCTCGCGCTTTGCCCGCGCCTGGACGTGCTCGTCAACAACGCCGGGGCCATCATGCCGGAGCGCCGGATGACGGCCGAGGGCCACGAGGCGACGCTGGCCTTAAACCACCTCTCCTACTTCCTCTTCACCAAGCTCCTCACCGAGCGCCTGAAGGCCTCGGCTCCCGCGCGGGTCGTGGTGGTGGCCTCGGACGCGCACCGCTCGGCGGCGGGATTTCCTTTCGACGACCTCAAGGCCGAGAAGCGCTTCGTGCCGATGCTGCGCTACGGCGAGACCAAGCTCGCGAACATCCTCTTCACGCGCGCGCTCGCCAAGCGCCTCGCGGGCTCGGGCGTGACGGCCAATGCGCTCCACCCCGGCGTCGTCGCGACGGGCTTCGGGGCCGACTCCAAAGGCATCGTCGGACTGTTCGTCCGACTGGCCCGGCCGTTCTTGCTGACCGCCGAACAGGGCGCCGAGACCATCGTCCACCTGGCCGCCTCGCCCGAGGCGGAGGGCGTGTCGGGGCGCTACTTCGCCAAGTCTCGGGAGAAGGCTCCGCGCCCGCCGGCCCTAGACGACGCCGCGGCCGAGCGCCTGTGGGCGCTCAGCGAAGAGCTGACGGCTTAAGCCTTCTTGCGCTCGGCGCGCCGGATGTAGAACCAGCTCAAGAGCGACACCACGGCGTAGGCCGCGTTCTGCGCGGCGTAGATGAGGAACTGGACGCGCTCCGAGGAGCCCGCCGGCGCCGCCGCGGCCATCTGCAGGGTCCAGGCGATGAACCCGATGGAGGCCAGCGCGAAGAGCATGCTGAACATGCTCGTGAAGCCCTTGGGCGCGCGGCCCTTGACGATGGCGATGATGTCCGGCACGAAGAGCAGGAAGAAGGCCGCGCCCGTGGCGATCTGGAGCCCCAGGGCGATGGGGCCGGCCGCGGCCGCGTTGATGGCGGCCGGGACGAGCTCCGCGGCCGCCGCGTACATCGCGAAGGCGGGGGCGAACAGGAGCGTCGCGGTG
This sequence comes from bacterium, assembly GCA_004322435.1. Taxonomy (GTDB): domain Bacteria; phylum Elusimicrobiota; class Elusimicrobia; order UBA1565; family UBA1565; genus SCTT01. The sequence goes on along the minus strand of SCTT01000232.1, from coordinate 16,698 downwards.
GCCGCGGTCAGCGCGGCGGCCTTCTTGGCCGAGAACTTGAGGCCTTTGCGCGCCAGATAGGCGCCGATGAGGATGGGCGCGGCCAGCGCCAAGCCCCCGAAGATGTTCTGCACGCCCCAGAACATCTGCTTGGCCAAAGGCGCCGACAGGAGCCCCAGCGCCAGCGACGCCGAGGCGCCGACCACGGCGCGCCACACCGGGACCTTGCCCGCGCCGCCGTCCCGGAAGGTCTTGTAGATCTGCGGGACGGCGAACGCGAAGGCCATCGCGTTGCCGAGCCAGTAGCCGCCGCGGCCGACGACGTCGAGCGCGCGCGTCCAGAATCCGGTGTCGGCCGGGATGCCGGGGATGTTCGGGGCCGCCATCCGCAGGCCGACGACGAGCGCGCCGACGGCCGTCGCGCGCTTGAGGGCGAGGCCGACGCCGCGGCGGGCCGGCCCCTTCCCTTCGGGTTCCGCGACGGCGTTGGCCAGGCCGGGCCGGCGGGCGGACCCGTCGAAGAGGGCGGAGGAAGCCGACTCGAGCGTGGGCGCCGCGCCCTGACGGGCCGGAGCGGCTTCGCGCGTGACGGCCTGTAGGGATGAGAAGGCGTCGGGGACGGCTTCGGCCCGCGGGGCGTCCGCGGCTTCGGTCTTAAGCGGAAGTGAGACCGACGCCGGGCGCGCCGCGGGAAGCACGGCGGCGGGAGCGGCCTGGGCGGCGCGGGCGACGGGCGCGGCCGAAGCCGCGGAAGCGGCGGCGGCCGCGCGGGGCACGACGGCATTCGGGAGCGTCAGGCCGGCGGAGAGCCCCGTAGGCAGACTGGGGGCGAGAGAAAACGCCAGGGTCGGGGCTGCGACCGGGGCCAGGCCGGCGGCGCCGGGGACGACCGGGGCGACGCTCGGGGCGGTCCGGGTGACGACCTGCGCGAAGGCCTCGTACGGCGCCAGGCCGGGGGCCGCCGAGACGAGGGCGGCCGACAGGGCCAGGGCGATGACGCGGCGCAGAGACGGGATTGCCATTGCTGCTTATTAGGGTACGGGGGGAGCCCTCCGTCGGAGAGGGCCGCCCGGGAGCCTCCCGTCTGGGCCCTAAGGCCCAACGAAAGGGGGGCGGCTCCAAGGAGCCGCCCCCCGTTTTCGCTGGATATCCCTACGGATGCTCGGGGCCTTCGTCCTCGTCGTCATCCCCGCCGGGCCCGTCGTCGTCATCCGACACCGCGTCGTGCCAGCCGGGCCCGCCGCCGCGCCGCTTCATCCCGGGGCCGCCGCCGGGACCCCGCATCATGCCGCGCATATGGCCCTTCATGCGCCGCGCCAGCATCAGCGCGCCCTTGGCCCGCTGCAGGGGGGTCAGCGAGGCGCCGGCCTTCTCCATGAACTTCTCGCGCTCGGCCATGATGGCCTTGTGGAGCTCCTTGACCTTGTCGACCGAGGCGGTCAGGTCCTTGTCCGGCCCGGCCTTCTCGACTAAGCCCTTGAGGCGCTCGAGTTCGTCGTCGAGCTTGTCCTTAAGCGGCGTCACCGCGTCGCGGTGCGCGCGCCAGGCCGCCTTCATCGAGGCCCGCTGCTCGGCGGTGAGTTCCGCCATCGGCCCATGCCCGCGCCAGCCGGGCTTCTCGCCGCCCTCCTTGTCCTCGGCGCGCAGGGCCGCGCCGCCCGCGGCCAGCAGGCCGCACGTCAAAACCGCGACGATCAGTTTCCTCATGTCATTCCTCCGGGGGAGTCCCCCCACTGGAGCTTGGACGGAGCCGGGGGCCGAAAAGTGTCGGGTCCCTAGATGCTGGGGCGGCGCAGCAGGAGCCCGCGCGCCTCAAACCACGCCATGTTCCGGCGCACGGCCTCGGCCTGGGTGATGGTGCCCGCCGCGAGCGCCTTGTAGAGCGCCAGCTCGAGCTTGTCCTTCCCCTCGGCCTCGTCGTCGCCGCGGGGCTGCGGCCAGATGTTCTCGTCGAGGCTCGAGCCGCCGATGCCCAGCGGGATCAGGTGGTCGAACTCGTAGTTGGGCCATTCGGACTCGGGGATGCCGTATGCCGCGGCGACGCGCCGCTTCTCCTCCTTCGTCACGTGGCGCTTGCAGTAGGGGATGCGCTCGGGATAGCGGAACTCGAGGAAGTCGGGGTCGTCGGTGGTGCACAGGCGCCCGGGGGTCTTGTCCGGGTCCGGCTTGACGCGCAAGACGGTGAAGTCCGGGGCCGGGGCCGGGGCGGCCACCGGCGCGCCGGCGGGCAGGGCCGGGACGGCGTCCACTCCCAGGCGCGCGGCGGCGCCGGCGAGCGGCTCGGCGGACTTCAGGGATTCAAGGGAACGGCCGGCGAGGACGGGAGAGCCGGCCAAGACGGCACAGAGCAACGCCAGGGACCAGACGCGCATGCCACCACCTCCGCCGTGCCCGACTTCACGGATTCAGGGCACGACCACCTCGTCCACTATGCCACGGCGCGGGGGGGCGGTTCCAGCTTAAAATCGCGGTGTCAGGCCTGATTTTTACCCCCCCCTCCCGGGGGGGCTTGGATGAGCTCCGCGAGCGCCGCGGCCTCGGCCTTGTCGATGCTCACCCAGTCGGCACCGGCCTCGACGAAAAGGACCTGCTGGGGCGCCGCGAGGAAGAGAGCGAGCAGGCGGGCGGCCTCGACCGTCAGCATCCCGGCCCCCGGGCAGGCCTCGGCGAGCGCGGCCTCGGAGGCGAAGGCGAGCAGCGCGGTGACCTCGCCGTTGGTGGACGACAGGAGGGTCCCGTCGGGGGCGCTGGGGACCTTGAGTGGGGCCGCGCCCAGAAGCTCCAAGAGCGCCTGGCGGTGCTCCCGCGCCGCGTCTTCGTCGGTGGACCGCTTCCAGCGCGGATGCGCGCGCCACTCCCCGCTCCCCGCGAGGAACCCCGAGAAGGCCGAGGCGAGCTCGGACGCGGCCGGCTCGCCGTCCCACGACAGGCGCGCGCTGCCCTCCTGGCGCTCCAAGGACAGGCGCCCCGCGCTGCGTGTCGCCTGCAGGTATTCGCCCGTCTCCGAGGACAGCAGCGCGTAGGCCTCGGACTCCGCCGCGAGCCGGGCCAAAGCGGCGTCGACCGCGGGGCCGTCCGGGTCCTCGCGCTCGCCTTCGTCGGTGGAAAGGGTCAGCCTCGCCACAGCCCCAGTATGGGGGCGCGGCGCGGGCCCGTCAAGCGTCCGCCCGCTGCGCTCAGTGCGGGGCGAGGGCGGCTTCGGCGTCGCCCGAGAGGGGCGACTGGTCCTCGGGAGGCGGTGGGGCCAGCGTGCGCAGGCGCGCGAGGCGCAGGACGATGGCCGCCTCCATCTCGCGGTGGAAGGGATGGGCGGCGTAGTCCGCGAGCGACTGGCGGACGTCCGGGCGGGACTCGAGGAAGTCGAGGCGCTCCCGGAGGGCCCGGCCGAAGAGCTCGCGCGTCTGGGGCGTGTCGAAGCGCCCTTCGACCTGGGCGAGGCGCGCGCGCAGCGCCCCGCGGGGGTCGGCGAGCTCCGCGTCCCGGAGCGCGACGGCGTATTCGGGCTGGCGCCACTGGAGCTCGGCCTCGTAGGCGGGGCGGTCCTTGAGCAGGCTCTCGGCCCCTGGGTCCAAGAAGCGCCACCCCGCCTCGAGCGTCACCAAGGTGCCGACGAGGCCGGCGTCCACCTCGTCTTCGAGGCAGGCCGCGTGCTCCCAGCCGACGCCGGCCGCTCGCGCGCGGCGGGACGAGAGCATGTGGCCGAGCAGCTCGTGGGCCAGGAGGCCGGCGCCCTGCTGCGCCGCCCACTCCGGCTTCCAGGAGAGCAAAGTGCGGCCAAGCACGACGGCGTCCTTGCCGTCCTCGGCGACCGCCTTCCCACCGATGCGCTCGAGGCTCTCGAAGCGCACCGTCACGGGGCCTCCGGGGAGGTCGGCGAAGGCCTCGGCCAGCGAGCGGCCGGTGGGGGTCTTAAGGAGGGTGCGCAGCGCTTCCTTATAGAAGACCGCCTCGTCCTCCTTGGCGTCGGCGGCCAGCACGAGCCGGCCGTCCAAGACCTCGGCCAGCGCGGCGCGCTCGGACGAGTCCCGGAGGACGGCCCCGACGGAGTCGGCCGGCGCGGAGGGCGGCAGGGAGGTGGGGAGGGCCAGCGCCAGCGCGGCGCCGAGGGCGGCGGGGTTCACCGGGATATGTTACCGCGGCTTGCCGGACGCGCTCTGGGACCTTTGGGCCCCCTAGCGCAGACGCTTCTCGATCTCGGCGCGCTGGCGCTCCGTGGGACCGGCCTCGAGGGCCTTGAGCAGCGCGTCGTGCGCGCCCCGCTTCTGGCCGGCGTCGGCCAGGCAGCGCGACAGCCCGATGTAGGCGCCGGACACCGCCGGGCCGGTCGTGTCGATGCGGCGCGCCAGGCGGATGGCGTCCAAGAAGAGCTCCCGGGCGTCGTCGGTCTCGCCCTCGTCGTAGGAGAGCTCGCCGTAGCGCGTCAGATAGAGCACCTGGCGGCGGTCGTCGGAGGCCAAGAGGCGCCGCGCCGCCTCGAGCTCCCGGCGGGCTCCCTTGACGTCGCCGGCGGAGCGGGCGCGCTCGGCGGCCGCGAAGCGCGCGTTCGCGTCGGGCGGGGCGAAGACGCGGGGCCGCGGCTTGGGCGCCGGGTCCTCCCGGTCGTCCCGGTCTTCTCGGTCCTGGCGCTCCTCGGGGTCCGCGCCCCAGCGCCAGGACAGGCTGAAGCGGTGCGCCATCCCGAGGTCCCCGTAGGGGACGAAGGCGTAATCGACGCCGAGCCCGCCGTAGCGCCAGCCCAGCCCGGCGGTGACGCCGGGGCCGGCCTGGTTGCGCGTCGAGAGCCCCAGGCGCAGGGGCATAAATCCCATGGCCGCCACCTCGAAGCCCGCGCCGACGAGCGGGGACTCCGAACGCTCCTTGGTGACGTCCAAGGCGAGCGCCGAGGGCTGTCCGAAGGCGCTGAAGCGGTAGGAGGCGCCCGTGCGCAGGTTCAGCGGCAGCTTCTCGTCGACGCGCTGGAAGCGGACCGCGGGCCCGAGGTTCTGGAGCGCCGCGCCGAGCGTCAGGCCCGGCAGCAGCGCCGAGTCGCGCTGGAGACCTAAGTCGAACGCATAGCCGTCGGCGGTCACGCCGGCGATGAACTCCCGGATGTACTTGAACCCGACCCCGGCGCGGACCCCGAGGACCTCGCGGCCGTATCCGGCGCCGAAGGCCAGGTCGTTCATCGCGACCTTGCCCAGGCCCGCGCCCGTCGGGTTCGCATACGTCGTCCGCGTCGCCTCGCCGAAGTTGAGCGAATTGAGGTTGAGGCCCAGGCCCCACGGCGAGGCATAGGCGGCGTACTCCTGGGTGATCCCCGAGAAATGCTGGTTGTGCATGAAGGTCGCCTGGTGCCGGCGCGGGACGGCCAGTCCGGCCGGGTTATAGAGCAGGGAGTCGGCGTCGTCGGCCAGCGACGTATAGGCGCCGCCCAGAGCGACCGGGCGGGCGCCGGCGTCGAGGAAGAGGAAGTTGAAGGGGTCCGCGCCCGCGCCGGAGGCCCGGGCCGCAGGGGCCAGGGCGAGGAGGAGGGCGAGGAGGGCCGTGGTCTTCATCGGACGACGAGGATCCTCTTCGTGACCGGGTTCGCGCCCGGGCTCGTGATGACGGCGATGTAGCCTCCGGAGGCCACGTCCTGGCCGCGGTCGTTCTTCACGTCCCACTGCACCTTGCCGCCCGAGGAGCCCGAGCCGAACTGGGCCACCCGTTGGCCGGTGACGGTGTAGATCTTGATGGTGACGGAGTTGGGCAGGTTGTCGAAGACGATTCCTGAGTTCGGGTTGCCCGCGGCGAAGGGCACGCCCTGGTCGGCGTTGCCGCCGTTGGGCATGTAGGGGACGGGGTAGACGCGCAGGGCGTCGAGGCTGGCCGAGGCGACGGCGAAGAGCGCGAAGAAGCTGAAGTGCGGGGTGTTCCCCGTCACGCTCTTGCCGGCCGCGTCCACGCTCGAGCCGAAGTCCCGGGTCCAGGGCCCGGCGAGCGCCGGGGCGGAGAACATCACCAGGCGGTCGGCGCGCAGCGTCGTGCCGTCCACCAACCCGTCGCCGTCGGCGTCGGGATAGCCCAACGTCACCGCGGCCGTCTTGCCGTTGGCGAGCTGGGTCTGCCCGCCCGACAAGGTGATCTGGACCGCGGTGCCGGCGGACTCGGCCCCGGTCGGCGTCCCCGAGAGGACGCCGGGGTCGTTGACCACCGCGACCGTCGCCTGGCCCGAGTCGAGGGCCCCCGCGGGGATGGTCAGGCTCGTCGGCACGGACCCGCCCGTCTGCAGCGTGGTCGTCACGGTGTTGTCGAGGACCTGGGACTTCTGCAGCTTCCCGCCCACCAGCCCCTCGGCCACGTCGTAATCGGTCGCGGCGGCGGTCACGACCGACACGGTCACCGCGCTCGGCGCGGCGTCCGAGGCGCCCGACACGTCGTAGGCCACCGCGCGCAGGTCGAAGGACTGCGCCGCGGCCAGCCCCAGTCCGTCGGCGTTCCAGTGGACGTAGTACGGCTCCGACGTGTCGGGGTTCGCGTCGCCTCCGACCGCCGGGATGTCCGCCCACGCCGACGCGCTCGAGGCCTTGTACTGGAACAGCACGCGGACGACGTCGGAGGCCGCGCCGAGGGTCCGTCCGGCGGCCACCGTCACGCGGTCGCCTTTGACGCGCTGGCCGCTCAGCGGGGCCGTGGGCGCGGCCTTGACCCCGGTCAGCGAGGTCAACGACGGCGCGGAGGCCAGCACGCCGACGTTGGCCTCCTCGAGGCCGCAGCGGTTGAAGGCGCGCAGAGCGAAGCGGTAGGCGGCGCTCGAGGCCAGCACCGCGGTCTGGTGGCTCGTCATCGTCGCGGGCACGACCGCCAGCGGGGAGGCGTAAGAGACCGTCCCGGTCCCCGAGTCCCAGTAGAGGCGGTACTCGGTGACGCTCTCGGAGCCCGAGGGGGTCCACGACAGAGACACCCGATTCCCCGCCAGCGGGGCGGCGGAGAGCCCTCCCGGCGCGGTGGGGGTCGAAGGAAGGGTCAGGAAGGCCGCGCCGTCGTAGGCGGTCGGCAGGCCGTCGCCGTTCAAGTTCCGGACCCGGACCCAGTAGCTCGCGCACACGAGGAGGTCCGTCATCGTCAGGCCGGTCGCGGTCGTCGATTGGAACGCCGTAAACGCCGCGCCGTCCGTGGAGCGCTGGATCTCCGCGAGGGTCCCCGCGGGGTTCCCGTTTAAGCCCCAGGAGACGGATGCGCTCGTCTGATGGACGGCCGGGGCGGCGGCGCCGGAGGGGACGGCGGCCAGCGTGTAGACCGTGGCCGCCGCCGAGAGCGGGCCCTGCCCCGACGGGTTGACGCCGGCGACCAAGAGCCCGGCCGCCGTGTTGGGCGCGAGGCCCGTCTGCGAGAAGGCCGCGGCGACGGGCGCGGCGACCGCCAGCGCCGGGCTCGACGCGGCGAAGACGGCGTAGCCGGCCGCGTCCGTCGCCACGGCCCAGGTCCAGGAGATAGACGAGGTCCCGAGCGCCGTCCCCGCGGGAGTCCCGGGCTGGCCGGGGGCCGGCGGGAACGTGCGCGTCGAGACCGCCGGAGCGAAGTCCGTGGCCACCAGGTCCCCGTTGAGCGCCCGGACCCGGAAGAAATACGTCGTCGACGCCGAAAGCGCGGGCGTCGCCGCGGCGACCGCGTAGGTCGAGAACGTCGTGTACGCCGACCCGTCCGGGGAGAGCTGGAGCTCGTAGAGGGTCCCCGCGGGATTGCCGTTCGCGCTCCACGACAGGCCCGCCGCCGACGAGGACACCGCCGTCAGCGCCAAGGACGCCGGCGGCATCGCGAGCGTGTAGACCGTGGCCGCCGCGGACAGCGCCCCCTGGCCCGACGGGTTGACGCCCGCGACGACCAGCCCCGCCGGGACGTTGGGGGACAGGCCCAGCTCGAGGTAGGAGGCGGAGGCCGTCGTGGACGCCGCCGCGACGAGGTCTGAGGCGACGAAGACGGAGTAGCCCGACGCGTCGGCCGCCGCCCCCCAGGTCCATGAGACGGAGGCGACGCCCAGCGCGGCGCCCACCGGGGTTCCGGGCTGGCCCGGCGCCGGCGGGAGGGTGGACGTCGAGACGGCCGACGCGAAGGCCGTGTCCACCGCGTCCCCGCTGCGGGCCCGGACCCGGAAGTAGTACGTCGTCGAGGCCGCCAGCGCCGGGGTCGCCCCCGTCACCGCATACGTCGAGTAGGGCGCGTACGCCGACCCGTCGAGCGAGAGCTGCAGCTCGTAGAGCGTCCCCGCCGGGTTTCCGTTCGCGCTCCAGGAGAGCCCCGCCGCCGCCGAGGAGACCGCCGTCAGGGCCAGCGACGCCGGCGGCATCGCCCAAGAGTAGGCGGTCGCCGCCGAAGACAGAGGGCCTGCCCCGCTCGGGTTCAGGGCCCGGACGCTGATGGCCGAGGGTTCGTTGGGCCCTGACACGCGCGTCGTCGCGTTCGTCGTGGGCGCGGCCAGGACCTCGGAGACCTTCGTCGCCAGCACGACCTCGTAGGAGGCCGCTTCCGCGAGCCCAGCCCAGACCCAGGCCACGCCGCCGGTGGACACCGACGCCGTGAAGGGCGTCCCGGGCGCCCCCGGCACGGGCGGCAGCGTGCGCGTCGACACCGCGGCGGCGAAGGCCGTGGTCACGAGGTCGCCGTTGCGGGCCCGGACCTGGAAGAAGTACGTCGTCGAGGCCGCGAGCCCCCCCGCGGTCGCCGCCGCCGCGGTGTACGTGGAGAACGCCGCAAAGGTCGTCCCGTCGGTCGAGCGCTGCAGCTCATAGACCGTCCCGGCCGGGTTGCCGTTGGCCGACCAGGACAGCCCCACCGTCCCCGACGTCACCGCGGTCAGCCCCAACGACGCGGGAGCCTGCGCCCAGCTGTAGGCCGTGGCCGAGGCCGACAGCGAGCCAGAGCCGGTCGCGTTGAGCGCCCTCACGACCACCCCCGAAGGCTCGTTGGGGCCGAGGACCTTGAGGAAGGTGTTCGTCGTCGGCGAGGACAGGAGCTCCGCGGTGTTGGACGCCAACGAGACCTGGTACGAGGCCGCGTTCGCCGCCCCGGCCCACACCCAGGCCACCCCGCCCGTCGACACCGACGCCGTGAAAGGCGCCCCCGGCGTCCCCGGCAGAGGCGGCAAAGTCCGCGTCGACACGGCCGCCGCGAAGGCCGTGGTCACCAAGTCGCCGTTGCGCGCCCGCACCTGGAAGAAATAAGTGCTCGAAGGCGAGAGGACCGCGCTCGCCGTCACGGCCGTCATGGTCGAGAACGAAGAGTACGCCGCGCCGTCGGTGGAGAGCTGGAGCTCGTAGACGGTGCCCGCCGGGTTGCCGTTGGCCGACCAGGACAGGCCCACGGCCGCCGAGGACACCGAAGTCAGCGCAAAAGACGTCGGAGCCTTCGCCCAGCTGTAGGCCGTGGCCGAGGCCGACAGCGGACTGGAGCCGGTCGCGTTGAGCGCCCTCACGACCACGCCCGAGGGCTCGTTGGGCCCTAGGACCTTGAGGAACGTGTTCGTCGTCGGCGAGGACAGGAGCTCCGCGGTGTTGGACGCCAACGAGACCTGGTACGAGGCCGCGTCCGCCGCCCCCGCCCACACCCAGGCGACCCCGCCCGTCGACACCGAGGCCGCGAAAGGCGTCCCCGGCGTCCCCGGCAGAGGCGGCAAAGTCCGCGTCGACACGGCCGCCGCGAAGGCCGTGTCCACGAGGTCCGCGTTCCGCGCCCGCACCTGGAAGAAATAGGTGCTCGAGGCCGACAGGGCCGCGCTCACGGAGACCGCGGTCGTGGTCGAGAACGGAGAGTACGCCGCGCCATCGGTGGAGAGCTGGAGCTCGTAGACGGTGCCCGCCGGGTTGCCGTTGGCCGACCAAGACAGGCCCACGGCGTAGGACGACACGGACGTCAGCGCGAAGGACGTCGGAGCCTTCGCCCAGCTGTAGGCCGTCGCCGAGGCCGACAGCGGACTGGAGCCGGTGGCGTTGAGCGCCCTCACGACCACGCCCGAGGGCTCGTTAGGGCCGAGGACCTTGAGGAACGTATTCGTCGTCGGCGAGGACAAGAGCTCCGCGGTGTTGGACGCCAACGACACCTGATAGGACGCCGCGTCCGCGCCCCCCGCCCAGACCCAGGCCACCCCGCCCGTCGACACCGAGGCCGTGAAGGGCGTCCCCGGCGTCCCCGGCAGAGGCGGCAAAGTCCGCGTCGACACGGCCGCCGCGAAGGCCGTGTTCACGAGGTCCGCGTTCCGCGCCCGCACTTGGAAGAAATACGTGGTCGAGGCCGCCAGGTCCGCGCTCGCCGCGGCCGCGGTCATCGTCGAGAACACCGCGTAGGCGGCGCCGTCGGTCGAGAGCTGCAGCTCATAGACGGTCCCCGCCGGGTTGCCGTTCGCGCTCCACGAGAGTCCGACCGCCGCCGAAGAAACAGCCGTCAGCGCCAACGACGTCGGCGGCTTCGCCCAGGAGTAGGCCGTCGCCGCCCCCGACAGGGGCCCGGCCCCGAAGGTGTTCGTCCCCCGCACGACGATGGACGTGGCCTGGTTGGGCCCCACGAAGCGGACGGTGGAGGCGGCCGTCGGCGCCGCGACGAGCTCCGAGGTCTTGGTCGCCAGATAGACCTGGTAGGAAGAGGCCTGGACCGCCGCGCTCCAACCCCAAGTCACATGCCCCGTGGAGGCGGCGACGGCGGACGGGGTCCCCGTCGGCCCCGGCAAGGGGGAGAGCGTCGTCGTCGTCACCGAGTTCGAGAAAGCCGTCTCGACCAGGTCGCCGTTTAAGGCCGAGACCCGGAAGCTGTAATCGGTGCTGCTGGCCAGGCTGACGGCGGCCAGCGAGACCGCCGTCGTCGTCGTGAACGGCACGAAGAAGACGCCGTCGAAGGAGACGTCGACCTTAAAGCGCGTCCCGGCGGGGTTGCCGCCGGCGCTCCAGGACAGCGTCACCGAGCTCGCGCCCACGGAGCCGAGCGCCAGCGACGCCGGGGGCAGCGCATAGGTGTACGCCGTCGCGGCCGCCGACAGCGGGCCTTCGCCCTCGGCGTTGATGCCGGCGACCGCGATGGCCGAGCGGACGTTCGGCCCCATGCCCGAGAGGGAGAACAGGTTCGTCGCCGGCGCGCCGAGCAGGGTCGCCGGGCTCGAGGCCGGGAAGACCTTGTAGGAGGTCGCGGCGGAGGAGCCCGCCCACGTCCAAGAGACGTCGTCCGAGGAGACGAAGAGCGTGAACGGCGTCCCGGCGAGCCCGGGCAGCGGGCCGACCGCGTTGCTCGTCTGGGTCGCCGCGACGTTCGAGTACTCCGTCAGGACGGCGTTCCCGTTCTCGGCCCGGAGGCGGAAGGAGTAGGCGGTCGCCGAGGACAGGCCCGCCACCGTCGCCCCGACGGCGGCGGTGTCCCCGGCCGGGAAGAAGAGACTGCCGTCCGTGGAGCGCTCGATGTGGTACGTCGTCCCGCCCGCGTTCCCGGAGGCGCTCCACGTCAGTTCGGCGGAGGTCGCGGAGACCGCCGTGACGGCCAGGGCCGTCGGCGGCATCGCCAGCGTGTACACGGTGGCGGAAGCCGACAGCGGGCCCGCGCCCGCGGCGTTGACGCCGCGCACGACCACGCCGGAGGGCTCGTTGGGGCCCGAAGTCAGGGTGAACGAGCTCACCGCCGGGGCCGCCAGCACCGAGGCGGTGTCCGAGGCCCGCAGCGCCTCATACGTCGCCGCGTCGGAGGCCGCCGTCCAGGCCCAGGTGACGACGCCGGTCGAGACGTAGGCCGCCGCGGGGGTCCCGGGCGCGCCGGGGAAGGGCGGCGCGGTGCCGGTGGCCAGCGGCGCCGAGTACGCGGTCTGGACGCCGTCGTGGTTGTAGGCGAGGACGCGGAACTGGTAGGTGGTCGCCGGCGACAGGGCCGAGACCGTCGCCTCGGCCACCGAGAACGCGCCGGCGTAGAAGAACCCGGACCCGACGTCCATCTGCAGCTCGTAGTCGGTGGCCGCCGGGTTGCCGGCGGGGCTCCAGACGAGGTGGAGGGTGGTCGACGCGGCGTCCGCCCCGGTCAAGGACGTCGGCACCATGGACAGCGTGTAGGCCGCCCCGGACGCCGAGAGGGGGCCGGGGCCGTCCGTGTTCGTCCCCCGCACCCGGATCGCGGAGAGCGTGTTGGGGGCGTAGCCCCGCAGCACGACCGCGGCGGCGCCGGTCGAGGCCAAGACCGACAGGGTGTCCGAGGCCAGGCTCACCTCGTAGCCGAGCGCGCGGTCGGCCGCCGCCCAGGTCCAGGAGACGTCGCCCGTGGAGAGGACGACCGGGGCCGGCGTGCCGGTCGGGCCCGGGATGGGGCTCAAGGTCCGGGTCGAGACCGCGGGCGCGTAGGCGGTCGGGACGCCGTCGGCGTTGGCCGCTTGAACCCGGATCCCGTAGACCGTGTCGGAGGAGAAGCCGCCGACGTAGGCCGACGCGGCCGTCGTCGTCGAATAGGGCGTGTAGGACACGAGGTCGGTGGAGGTCTCGAGCCGGTACTCGGTCCCCGCCGGGTTCGCCCCGCCGCTCCAGGACACCGTGACCGACGTGAAGGAGACCTCGTCGACCGCCAGGGCGGAGGGGGCCAGCGCCAGCGTGTAGGCGGTCGCCGCCGCGGAGAGCGGCCCGTTGCCCGCGTCGTTGACGCCGCGTACGACGACGGCGGAGGGGCGGTTCGGGGTCATCCCAGAGAACACGACGCCGGCCGCCGTCGGAGAGGCGAGCAGGACCGCCGTGTTCGAGGCCGGGAACACCTTGTAGCGGTCGGCGTCGGAGGCGGGGGACCAGGCCCAGGAGACGTCCGCGCTGGAGACCAAGACCGTCGCCGGCGTGCCCGTCGCGCCCGGCGCCGGCTGGCCGCCCAGCGCGTGCGTCGCGGTGGCGAGCACCCCCGAATAGCCCCCCGGCACGCCGTCCTCGTTGACCGCGCGGACGCGGAAGCCGTAGGCCGTCGAAGACGAGAGCCCCGCCAACGAGGCGCCCAGGGCGCTCGTGACCGCGGCGGAGACGTAAGGCCCCCCGCTCGACGCCTCGAGCTGGTAGACCGTCCCGGGCGGGTTGCCGCCGGTCTGCCAGGCGAGGTCCGCCGAGTTCGCGGTGACGTCGACCGCCGCGAGGCCGGTCGGCTCGGCGGCGAGCGTGTAGACGGTCGCCGCGCCCGAGAGGGGCCCGGGTCCCGCGACGTTGACGCCCCGCACCACGACGGCGGAGGGGGCGTTCGGCCCCGGCGTCAGAGTGAAGGAGCTCACCGCGGGCGCCGCGACGAGCGTGGCGGTCTCGCTCGCGAGGAAGGCCTCGTAGGAGGAGGCGTCGGCCGCCGGGGTCCAGGCCCACGTGACGGACAAAGTAGAGAGGAAGGCGGCGGACGGCGTGCCGGGGACGCCCGGAGGCAGGTTCTTCGTCGTGGTCGACAGGGAGCTCGAGAAGGCGCTGGTCACCCCGTCGCCGTTGAGCGCGCGGACCCGGAAGGAGTGGGCCGTCGCCGAAGAGAGGCCCCCGACGTCGGCGAACTCCGAGCCCACGGTGGAGACCGTCCCGAACGGGCCCCCGGCCGAGGAGAGCTGGACCTGGTAGCTCGTCCCTCCGGGGTTGCCGGAGGCGTTCCATGACAGCGAGACCGCCGAGGGCTGGACGTCCGTGACCGCCAGCGCCGAGGGCGGCATCGCCAGCGTGTAGACCTGGCCGACGCCCGACAGCGGCCCGGAGCCCGCCGCGTTCACGCCGCGGACCCGGACCGCCGAGCGCTCGTTGGGGCCGAACGTCAGCGTGGCCGAGCTCACGGCCGGCGCGGCCAGCACCTGGGCCGTGTCCGAGTCGAGGACCAGCTCGTAGGAGACGGTGTCCGAACCCGGGGTCCAGGCCCAGGTCACCGCCCCCGTCGAGAGAAAGAACGTCCCGGGGACCCCGGGCACGCCGGGCAGAGGAGGGGCCGTGCCGGTCGCGAGCGTGTTCGAAAACGCCGTCGTGACCCCGTCGCCGTTGGCCGCGCGCACGCGGAACTCGAACGTCGTCGCCGGGGCCAGCGCGGAGACCGTCGCCGCGGCGACGGTGTAGGTGGAGTAGGCGAGGAAGGTCGCGCCGTCGGTCGCGCGCTGGAGCTCGTAATAGGTCCCGGCGGGGTTGCCCGCCGCGTCCCAGGACAAATAGAGCGTCGTCGACGCGACCGACACGTCGGCCAGGGACGCCGGCGCCATCGCCCAGGTGTAGGCGGTCGCCGCGCCGGACAGCGGCCCGGGCCCGGCCGCGTTCACGCCGCGGACGACGATGCCCGAAGGCTCGTTGGGCCCCAGGCCGCGGAGCGTGAAGGAGCCGACGGCCGTGGAGAGCAGGAGGCGGGTGACTTCCGTCGCGTAGCGGACCTCGTAGCTGACCGCCGCCGTGGACGTCGTCCAGGACCAGGCGACGTCCCCCGTCGAGAGCACCACGGGGGTCGGCGCGCCGGGGGCCGGCGGCGGGGGCTCGAGGGTCCGCGTCGACGCGACGCCCGAGTAGCCCGTCGGGACGCCGCCGAAGTTCAGCGCGCGGATGCGGAACTGGTAGGTCGTCGAGCCCTGCAGGCCCGCGAGGTCCACGACGCCGAACGTCGCGCCGCTTAGGACGTCGAAGACGCCGCCTACGGTCGCTCCCTCGACCTCGTATTCCGTCCCCGGCGGGTTGCCCTGCTCGTCCCAGGCGAGGCTCACGTTGTCGTGCCCGACCACCGTGAAGGTCGGCGTCGACGGGACCATGGCTTTGGTGTACACCGAGGCGCCGTTCGATTGGGGGCTCACGCCCGTGCCGTTGACGGCCTGGACGCGGATGGCGGAGCGGGAGTTGATGGGCAGCTCCGCGTGGATGAACCCGGTCGTCGGGACCGTGGTCAGGAGCTCCGCGGGTTTGGAATCGAGGAACACCCGGTAGGACTCGGCGTCGGAGGCGGCCGTCCACTCCCAGGAGACCTCCGCGGTGGAGAGCACCGTCGGCGTCGGCGAGCCGGGGTTCCCGGGCGGGGGCGTCCCGCCGGTCGCGGCGGTGACGGTGGAGACCGTCCCGCTGTAGGCCGTCGCGACGAGGTCGTCGTTGACGGCCAGCACGCGGAAGGTATACGTCGTCGAAGGGAGCAGCACCGCGACGGTGGCGGCCGTCACCGTGTAGGTGGAGTGCGCCTCGAACGCGCCGCCCTCGGTGGACTTCTCGAGCAGGTAGGTGGTGCCGGCGGGGTTGCCGTCGGCGCTCCACGTCAGGGACGCGAACAGCGAGGTCACCGACGACAGCGCCAAAGACGTCGGCGCGCGGGCGTAGGTGTGGACGGTCACGGTTGAGGTGAACGGCCCCACCCCGTTGGCGTTCTGGCCGCGGACGATCAGCGAGGAGAGGGCGTTGGGCCCCACGACGTGCGCGTAGGCGGGCGCCGTCGGCGTCGCCACGAGCGTCCCCGAGGCGGTCGCCAAGCGCACCTGGTAGGCCGTCGCGTCCGTCGCCGCGCTCCACGCCCAGACGACCTCGGCCGTCGAGATGAACGTGCTCGCGGGGTTCCCGGGCTGGCCTGGGAAGGGCACCCCCGTGCGCGTCGTCACGACGGCGTCGAAGGCGGTGAGCACGGCGTCCTGGTTCTGGGCCCGCACGCGGAACTGCCAGGTCGTGTCCGAGGTCAGGCCGGAGAGGGTCGCCCCGACGTTGTTGAAGTTCCCGGCGAAGGCGAAGGAGCCGCCCTCGGTCGTGCTCTGCACCTCGTAGACCGTGCCCGACGGGTTGCCGTTGGCGCCCCAGCCCAAGGTCACGGAGTTCGCCGTCACGACGGCGGCCGACGACCCCGTCGGAGGCATCGCCAGCGTGGTCTTCACCGCCGACGGCGACGGCGGCCCCTCGCCGGTGACGTTGACCGCGGAGACCGCGATGCCCGAGGTCTCGTTGGCGGTCAGGCCGGCGTGGACGAAGGCGGCGGCGGGCGTCGAGGCCAGGAACTCGTAGCTCTTGGTGCCCAGAGAGACCCGGTAGCCCGTCGCCCCGGAGACCGCTCCCCAGGACCAGGACACCGCCGACGTCGACAGGGCGGAGCCCGACGGCGCCGCGGGCGGGGCGGGCAGCGG
Source organism: bacterium (assembly GCA_004322435.1). GTDB lineage: Bacteria > Elusimicrobiota > Elusimicrobia > UBA1565 > UBA1565 > SCTT01. Next base: position 683 of record SCTT01000232.1, on the reverse strand, counting down.
AGTGCCGCCGGTCGGGGCCGTCTTCGTCGAGACGGGACCCGCGAAGTCCGTGGCCACGGAGTCCTTGTTGTACGCCCGCAGCCGGAAGTAATGGCTGGTGTCCGCCGCGAGCCCCGAGACCGTGGCGACCGTCACGGTGTAGGTGGAGTGCGTCGCGAAAGAGGAGCCGTCGAGGGACTTCTGCAGGTCGTAGAAGGTCTCCGCCGGGTTCCCCGCGGCGCCCCACGACAGCACCGCATAGACCCCGGTGACGCTCGAGACCGCGAGGCCCGAGGGAAGGGCGGCCGAGCTGTAGGCGGTCGCCCGGCCCGAGAAAGGCCCGTCCTCCCCGGTATGGAGCCCCCGCACATAGATGTCCGAGAGGCCGTTGGGGCCGAGCCCGGCATGGGTGAAGGAGGTCGCGGCGGTCGTTAGGTAGGGGCCGCCCATGCTCGAAGCCAGGAAGATCTGGTAGGAGTCCGCGTCGAGGCCCGCCGTCCAGGCCCACGAGACGGAGTCGGTGGAGAGGTTTGTCACGGCCGGAGTGCCCGGCGCCCCCGGGGCGTGGGCCTGGGCGGGCGTGACAAAGGCGCCCCCCAAGGCGACGGCCAGGAGCGCGATCCGATGGACCGCTACCGCCGAAGGCATCCCCCTTCTTCCTTAATGAAGGATGCTCGGGGCGTGTGAAGCTGTCAATACCGGGC
>SCTT01000231.1 GCA_004322435.1 bacterium | reverse complement strand
GCTCTTCCGATCTGTCATCCGCACCGTCAACGAGTTCTCGACCCGGAAGCTGGCCCTGCAGGGCGGCGACGCCGACGCCATCTTCGCCGACCGAAGCTTCCTGCCCCAGGTCGAGAGCCTGCCCGGCGTCCGCGTCCAGGACGGCCTGCCCTTCCTCGAGGTCCACAACGCCTTCCTGTTCGGGCTCAAGCTCAACGTCGCCGGCAACCCGATGGCCGGCTCGGGGCGCCTCGACGGCCGCGGCATCCCCGCCGACTTCTTCATGGACAAAGACGTGCGCCTGGGATTTGCGAAGGCGTTCCCCTACGCCAAGTACATCTCGGACGTCTACCGCGGCAAGGGCGCGCGCGCCGTCGGCCCGATGCCCCGCGGCGTGCTCGGCTACGACGAAAAGGCGCCGGCCTTGCCCGAGGACCTCAAGGCCGCCGAGGCGCACCTGCACAAGGCCCACGGCGGGAAGGTCTGGGAGAACGGGTTCGTGCTGAGCTGCGCGTACCAGCAGGGCAAGGAGACCCGCGGCCAGGCCTGCGCCATTTTGAAGTCGGTCCTCGAGGCGATGAACCCCAAGTTCCGCATCGACGTGAGACCGCTCCAGTGGTCCACCTTCCTCGACCTGCAGAACCAGTCGAAGCTCCCGCTCGTGTGCGCGCGCTGGGGCTTGGACTACCCCGACCCGCATAACGCGGTGTCTCCTTTCCTGCAGAGCCAGGGCACCTACGCCAAGCCCCAGGGTTACGCGAACCCCGCGATGGACAAGCTCATCGAACAGGCCGCGGCCGCTTCCGGGAACGCCGCGCGCAAGGCGCTCTACCGGAAGGTGCTGGACCTCGCGCGCGAGGACGTCCCTTCGTTTTTCACCTTGGACACCTACGACTTCCGCGTCACGCGCTCGTGGGTGCAGGGCTTCGAGCATAACCCGATGAAGCCCTACGGGCTGCTCTACGGGGTGTCCAAACGCTGAATCGCCTCCTGCTGGCCGCCGCCTACGTCGCGGTCGGCCGCCTATCGCTCCTCTTGGCCATCCCGCCGGGCTTCGCCGCCCCGGTGTGGCCCGCCGCGGGCCTGGCTCTGGCGGCTCTCCTCATCGGCGGCGACGGCCTCTGGCCCGGGCTGCTCTTGGGCCACTTCGTCGTGAACCTCTCGATGGGGGGGACCGACCCGGCGTCGGTCTTCCTGGCCGCGGCCATCGCCGCCGGCGGCACCCTGCAGGCGCTGGCCGGCGCGCGCCTCGTGCGGCGCTGGCCGGGGTTCCCGAACTCCCTGGCCCGCACCGGCGACATCCTGCGCTTCATGCTGCTGGCCGGGCCCGTCGCGTGCCTCGTCAGCCCGAGCGTCGGGACGGCGGCCCTGCTGGGCCTCGGCCGCGTCGCGGGGGCCGAGGCCCCGTTTTCCTGGGGGACCTGGTGGGTGGGAGACGTGCTGGGCGTGCTGCTCGTCGCCCCGGCGCTCGTCTTGTGGAGCCTGCCCCGCGCGGGGGCCAAGGCCAACCGCCCGCTCCTCGTGACGGTCCCGCTCGCCTGCACGCTGGCCGCGGCGGCGGCGGTCTTCGGCTTCGCCCGCACCCATGAGTCCCGCCGCATCCAAAACGAGTTCGCGCTCGACGCGGCGTCGCTGCACCACCTCGTCGAGAAGGAGACCGACGTCTACCTGGAGTCCTTGCGCTCGCTGCGCTACTTCTTCGACAGCTCCAAGGAGGTCGACCGCGGGGAGTTCCGGACGTTCACCGCCCGCCCGCTCGCGCGCCACCCGGGCTTCGTGGCCCTGTCCTGGAACCCCCGCGGCCCCTCGGGCGGCTTCCCCGTCGCCTACATCGAGCCCCTCGACGCCAACCGCCGCGCGCTGGGCTTTGACGTCGCCTCCGAGCCCGTCCGCCGGGAGGCGCTCGGGCGCGCCGCCGACTCCGGGGAGCCGGCCGCCACCGGGCGGGTGACGCTGGTGCAGGCGCCCGACGTCTCGCCCGAGGCCCCCGCCTCCTTCCTCATCGCCCTTCCCATCTTCACGCACGGGCCCCGCCCCGCGGACGTGCGCGAGCGCCGGGCCCGCCTGACCGGGTATGTGGTCGGCGTGCTGCACCTGGGCCGGCTCGTGGAGCGCGCGCTCAAAGACACCGACCGGCGCGGCGTCGAACTGACGGTCACCGACGACGCCGACCCCGCGGCGGTCCCGCTCTACTCGACCCGGCCCGGCGTCGCCTCCACGCTGACCCTGACGATGCCCTTCGACCTGCCGTCGCGCCGCTGGACCGCCCGCTACAGCCTCGCCCCCGAAGAGTACGCCCGCCGCCGCTCGATCGCGCCCTGGGGCACGCTCGTCGCGGTCCTGTCCTTCGCGCTCGTGTTGACCGTGTTCCTGCTCCTCGTCACGGGGCATGCCGAGACGGTCGAGGCCGACGTCCGCGAACGCACCTCCGAGATCGAGCGCCAGAAGACCCTGCTGCGCTCCATCATCGACAACATGGGGGAGGGCGTCGCCGTCGCCGACGCCGCGGGCAAGTTCCTCGTGTTCAACGCCGCCGCCGAGCGCATCGTCGGGCTCGGGGCCGTGGACGCCGGGCCGGGGGAATGGAGCGACCGCTACGGCGTCTTCGCGGCGGACGCCGTCACGCCGCTGCCGCCCGGCCAGAACCCGCTCGCGCGGGCGCTGGCGGGGGAGTCCACCGACGACGTGGAGCTCTTCGTCCGCAACCCGCGCATCCCGGACGGCGTCTATCTGGCGGTGACGAGCCGGCCCCTGACGGCGCCCGACGGGACCCCCGCCGGCGGCGTCGCCGTCTTCCGCGACATCACCGCCCGCCGCCGCATCGCCGACGAGCTGCGCCGGGCCAAGGCCGCCGCGGAGTCGGCCGCCGAGGCGAAGGCCGCCTTCCTCGCGAACATGAGCCACGAGATCCGCACCCCGATGAACGCGGTGGTGGGGATGGCCGGCCTGCTGCAGGACACCCCGCTCAACGCCGAGCAGAAGGACTTCGTCGCGACGCTGCGCACCGCCGCCGACGGCCTCTTGGCCATCGTCAACGACATCCTCGACTTCTCCCGCTTCGAGGCGGGCAAGGTGCCGCTCGAGCAGACCGACTTCGACCTGCGCGCGACGGTCCACGAGGCCCTGCGCATCCTGGGGCCCCAGGCCGAGGGCAAGGGGCTGGACCTGGCCTTCTTCTGCGACCCGGCCGTCCCGTCGCGCCTGCGCGGCGACCCCGGGCGCCTGCGCCAGGTGCTCCTCAACCTCATCGGCAACGCGGTCAAGTTCACCGAGCGCGGCGGCGTCGCCGTCGAGGCGCGCCGGGAGGGGGACGGCCCGGACGGCGTGGGCCTGGCCTTCGTCGTGCGCGACACCGGGATCGGCATCCCCGCCGAGGTCCAGCCCGCGCTGTTTTCCCCGTTCACCCAAGCCGAGACGTCGACGACGCGCCGCTTCGGGGGGACCGGGTTGGGCCTGGCCATCTCGAAGCGCATCGTGTCGGCGATGGGGGGCGACATCGCGCTCAAGAGCCGTCCCGGCGAGGGCACCGAGTTCTCCTTCACCGTGCGGCTGCGTCCGGCCGCCGCGGGGCCGGCGCCGGACCGGACCGGGGGGCTGCGCGGCCTCAAGGTCCTCTTCGCCGACGACAACCCGGTCAACCGGCTCATCTTGTCCAAACAGCTGGCGTCCTGGGAGATGGAGGCCTGGGGCTCCGAGGACGCGGCCCAGTGCTGGCGCCTCCTCAAGGAGTCGGCCGCGGGCGGGAGCCCCTTCAAGCTCGTCATCCTCGACCACTGGATGCCGGACGAGGACGGCTCGGCGCTGGCCCGCCGCATCAAGGCCGACCCCGACGTGGCGGGCACCCCGCTCATCCTCCTGTCTTCGGCGGGCCTCAAGGACGCCGCCCCGTCGTTCGCCGCGCGCCTCGTCAAACCGGTCAACCCTTCGGACCTCTTCAACGCCATCCTCGAGGCGCTGGGGCGCGGCGCCGCCCCCGCCCCCGCCGAAGCGGCCGGGAAGGCCCCCGCGTTCGGGCACTTGAAGGTCCTCCTCGTCGACGACAACCCCACGAACCTCAAGGTCGCCGGCCTGCAGCTGGGACGGCTCGGGGTCAAGCCCGACACGGCCTCCGACGGCGAAGCCGCGCTCGCCGCCCTCTCCCGGGCCTCCTACGACGTCGTCTTCATGGACTGCCAGATGCCGGTGATAGATCGGAAGAGCGTC
>SCTT01000230.1 GCA_004322435.1 bacterium | reverse complement strand
CGGCGCGGACGATGCCGCGCGGGGAGATGCCCCAGTGCTTGAAGAAGCGGGAGTCCTCGATGGCCAGCACCGCGTTCTGCAGGTCCACGGGCATCTCGGCCAGCGTCAGCAGGGCGCGCTTCTCGATGGAGAGCTCGGTGATGAGCTCGTCGTTCGAGTCGAACACCCGGGTCGACAGCGGCGGCTGGTAGCGTTCGAGCGCCTCGAAGGAGGGGATGTCCTCCATCACGCGGCGGCCGACGGAGGACACGCCCGCGATGACGGCCGCGGCCAGCACGACGAGGACGTAGAAGCGGCCGCGCGTCATGAGGACCCCATTCTAGCGATTTTGTAGACTCGGCCGGATGAGGGATTTGCTCGTCATCGGCGGCGGCGTCACCGGCGCGGGCGTGCTCCGCGACGCCGCGCTGCGCGGCCTCTCGGCGCTCCTCTTGGAGCCCGGAAAGCCCGGCGGCGCGACCACGGCCTCATCGACGCACCTCATCCACGGCGGCATACGCTACCTCCTCTACGACCGGCTGACGACCCATGCGACCGCCTGGGACGCCGGGAACATCGTGAAGACCGCCGCTCCCCTGCTCAAGCGCCTCCCCATCGTCTGGCCGGTGTACCGCGGCGCCTCGCACCCGCTCTCCACCGTCGAGACCTTGGTCACCTGCTACGAGCCCTTCCAGCGCATGAAGGAAGGCCTCCCGCACCTGCGCCTGTCGGCCGCCGCCGTGACGGAGCTCTTGCCCGCCATCAAGACGGAGGGGCTGGTCGGCGGCGTCAGCTTCGACGAGTGGTGGGTGGACGCCGAGGGGCTGGCCGAGGCCAACCTCAAGGCGGCCGAGGCCCTCGGCGCCGAGGTGCGCCTCGGATGGCGGGCGGTCGGCCTCGTCCAGGAGGGCGGCCGCGTCGTCGGGGTCCAGGCCGTGGGGCCCGAGGGGCGCCGCGAGGAGCTGCGGGCCAAGGTCGTGGTCAACGCCGCCGGCCCTTGGGTCGACGAGGTCGTCCGGCACGCCGGCCTCAACATCCCGCTGCGTCTGCGCAAAGGAACCCACCTCGTCTACGACAAGCCTCTCGTCCCGGTCGGGCTGCTGCTCGAGGCCGTCGACCGCGGCCGCTACGTCTTCGTCGTCCCTTTCGCGGGCGGCACGCTCGTCGGCCCGACCGACCTCGACAGCCCCGGCGGCCCCGACGACGTCCGGACCACGCCGGAGGAGATAGAGTACCTACGCGCCTCGGTGCGCCGTTATTTCAAGGATTTCCCGCTCGAATATTCGCGGACCATCGTGGGCGCCCGGCCCATCTTGGGGCAGTCGGGCTCCGAGAAGCTCCTCTCGCGCGAATACGAGATCTTCGACCACGGCCGGCAGGGCGCCGAGGGCCTTGTCACGGCCGGCGGCGGCAAGATGTCGGACTTCCGGCTGATGGCCAAGGACACGGTGGACCTGGCCTGCGAGAAGCTGGGCAAGCCCGCCGATTGCCGCACCCACTCGGTGACGCTGGCCGGCGCGCCCGCGGCCCCGCGCCCCGAGTTCCCCCGCCCCTCCCGCTCGCTCAAGCTCTTTTTGCGCCGCCACCCCCGGCTGCGCGAGCTGCACGCGCTCTCCTACCTGGGGGCCGCCTTGGTGCGGCGGCTGGCCGCCGGCGGCGAGCCGCCGAGCGACGCGGCCGCCTTCCGCAAGCACTACGGGCTTTAGCTCAAAGACGACACGACGGCGAGGTCTTCGGCCGGCAGCGTCACGTCGAGCGCCTTCGGGCTGTCGACGGCCGATTCGACGCGGGAGGCGCCGGGGATGGGGATGACGTTGTCGCCTTGCGCAAGCGACCAGGCGAGCAGCACGCAATAAGGGCTCGTGCCGTGCTTGGCCGCCAACGCGAGGAGCTTGGGGTTCTTCGACAGGTTCGCGTGCCCGTGCCCGCCGCCCACGGGGCAGTACGGCAGATAGGCGACGCCCCGCTCGGCGCAGGCTTTCACGAGCCCGCTCTTCAAATCTTCCTGGTCCTGCGGGTTCAGCTGGTTCTGCACGCTCTCGATGCGGACGATGCGCAGGGCTTGGTCGAGCTGGGGCAGGTCCACGTTCGAGAGGCCGACGTGGACGACCTTCCCCTCCTCCTTGAGGCGGGAGAGCTCGCCGACCGAGTCCGCGAAGGGCACCTTCTCGTCGGGGGCGTGGAGCTGGTAGAGCGCGATGGCGTCGGTGCCCAGGGCCTTGAGGCTGCGCTCGCAGGCCGCGCGCAGGGAGGCGGGCCGCGCGTCGCGCTTCCAAGCCCCGCCGGGACGGGTCAGGCCGCCCTTCGTAGCGACGACGGCCTTGCCGCGCGTCCACGATTTGAGCGCCTTGGCGATGAGCCGCTCGTTGTGGCCGATGTCCGAGTCGTCGTGGCAGTAGACGTCGGCGGTGTCGATGAAGTCGGTGCCCGCGTCGAGGGCCGCGTGGATGGTCCGGATGGAGTCGGCCTCGCTCGGGCCCTCGGGACGGATGGACATCGGCATCCCGCCCAAGCCGATGGCCTTGACCTTCCAGCCGGTGCGTCCCAAAGCGCGTTCCTTAGTCACGCGTGATCCGCAGGCGGGCCTGCGCCTTCGCCCGCGTCATGGCCAGGTCCAGGAGCCTGCCCACCAGGCGCGGGAAGGTGACGCCCGTCGCGCCCCAGAGCTTCGGATACATCGAGACTGCCGTGAAGCCGGGCAAGGTGTTGACCTCGTTGAACCACAGCTTGCCGGTGTTCTTGTCCATCAGGAAGTCCACCCGCGAGAGGCCGTGCAGGCCGTGGCTGCGGAAGGCCTCGAGAGCGAGGCGCCGCGCGTGGGCCTCCTGCGACTTCGTGACCTTGGCGGGGACCAGGAGTTCGGCGCCGTTCGGGTCCAGGTACTTGGCTTCGTACGAGTAGAATTCCGCGTTGGGGCGGATCTCGCCGGCGACGGAGGCTTTCGCGCCCTCCGTCGGGCCGAGGACGGCCAGCTCGATCTCGCGGGCCGGGATGCCCTGCTCCACGATGACGGTCGTGTCGAAGCGGAAGGCTTTGCGCACGGCGGTCGCCAGGTCGGCGGCCTTCTTGACCTTGTAGACGCCCACCGAGGAGCCCAGGCGCGCGGGCTTCACGAAGACGGGCAGGCGCAGGCGGCGCGCGGCGGCCAGGTCCTTGGGCGAGTTCAGCACGGCGTAGGGGAGGACGGGGAGGCCGGCGTGGACGGCCAGGCGCTTCGACACCTCTTTGTCCATGCCCACCGAGGAGCCGAGCACCCCGGAGCCCACGTAAGGCCAGCCCAAGATGTCGAGGAGGCCTTGCATCGTGCCGTCCTCGCCGAAGGGGCCGTGGAGGACGGGGAAGACGGCGTCGGGTGAAAGGGCGCGCGTCCCGGCCAAGAGGCGCGAGGGGGTGCCGGGGACGAGGGCGGCGGGCCGCTTTTCGAACGGATGCTTCGCCGGCGCTTTGGCGGAGGCCAGGCCCTTGGGGGAGGACTGCAGGTGCCAGCGGCCGCGAGGGTCGATCCAGACGAGCTCGGCCTTCCAGCCTTTGGGGATGTTCCGCAGCACCGCGGACGCGGACACGCAGGAGACTTCACGCTCGGCGGAACGCCCGCCGCAGAGGACGAGGACTGTTTTCATGGGACTGAGGATATTACATTCCCGGCGGCCGGACTATTTCAGAAGACGCCGCGGGCCTTGTACCAGAGGGAGCCGTCCATCCGCTGGTGGGTGCAGTCGACGAAGACGATGACGCGCTTGTCGTTGTAGGCGTAGCCCCAGCCGCCCGAGTCGCCGAGCGCGGCGCCGTTGATGCCGCCGCCGACGATGACCGAGGCCGGGTAGTAGTGCACGTCCGAGCGGTCCTTGTGCTCCTTGAATCCCAGCTCGACGTCGGGGATCTCGGCCAGGTACTCGGGCACGAGGGCCTCGAGCCTCTGGGGAACCTTGCCCTTGGCCTGGATGTAGTCGTTTAAGCTCCGCTCGAGCGCCGCCAGGCGCGAGAGCGTGTGGCTCTCGGAGGAGCGGCGCACCGAGCGCGCGACCTCGTCCGACATCCCCTTCGGGAACCGGTCCTCGCGCCCCAGGGAGGCGCACGCGGACGTCAGAGCCGCCACGACGAGGATGAGCCGTTTCATGAGATGGTCCCTCCGCCCAACACGACGTCGCCGTCGTACAGGACCGCCGCCTGCCCGGGCGCGGGCGCGTGGACCGGCTCCGAGAGCTCGGCCAGCCACCGACCGCCGTCAAGAGGGGTGAGGGTCGCGGACACCAGGCGGCCGCGGTGGCGGGCCCGGAGCAGGCACGAGGCGCCCGGCCGGGGCGCGGCGTTCGTCCAGGAGACGCGCTCGAGGGTCAAGGAGGCGCGTCCCGCCTCGGACGCGTCGCCCACGAGCAGGGCGTTCCCGCCCGCGTCGTGGCCGGTCACGTAGAGCGGCCGGCCGGCGGCGACGCCCAGGCCTTTGCGCTGGCCGAGCGTGTAGGAGGCGAGGCCCGCGTGGCGCCCGACGGTCTTGCCGTCGGAGGTCTTGACCGGGCCGGGCGCGAAGGCCTCGGGGGCGCGCTCGCGCACGAGCGCGCGGTAGTCGCCGCCCGGCACGAAGCAGATCTCCTGGCTCTCGGGCTTCTCGGCGGTGGCCAGGCCCAGGGCGCGGGCCCGGGCGCGGACCTCGGGCTTCGTCAGCGCGCCCAGCGGGAAGCGCGCGCGGGCGAGCTCGGCCTGCGTGAGGCTGTGGAGGAAATAGGTCTGGTCCTTGCCCTCGTCGGCCGAGCGCCGCAGCACCCAGCCGCCGGGGCCGCGCTCCGCCTTCGCGTAGTGGCCGGTCGCCACCGCGTCCGCCTTCCAAGCCTCGGCGAGGCGCAAAAGCGCCCCGAACTTCACCGAGCGGTTGCACTCGACGCAGGGGTTCGGGGTCCGCAGAGCGGCGTACTCGCGCACGAACAGGTCCACGACGTCCCGCTCGAACACCTCGGCCATGTCCACGACGTAATGGGAGATGCCCAGCGTCTCGCAGACGCGCTTGGCGTCCGAGAGGTCCTCGGGCGAGCCGCAGCAGCCGTAGCCGGTCGGGGCGGAGGAGAGGAGTTTGAGCGTGACGCCGACCGCCTCGGCCCCCGTCTCGGCGACGAGCGCCGCCGCGACGGAGGAGTCCACCCCCCCGCTCATCGCGACGACGACCCGCTCGCGGCTCACGCGACGCGCTCCGCGGCGCGCAGGCGCTCGAGCGCGCCGGGCAGGACGGCCAGCAGGCGCCCGACGTCGGCGGAGGTCGAGCCCCAGCCCAAGGACACGCGCAGCGCGCCCTTGCCCCAGGCCTCTTCGACCTTCATGGCCTTGAGGACGTGGCTGAGCTCGGTGGCGCCCGCGGAGCAGGCCGGGCCGCTCGACACGCAGATGCCCTCGAGGTCGAGCGCGACGACCAGGCTGTGCCCGTCGACGCCCGAGAAGCAGAAATGGCTGGTGCCGGGCAGGCGGCCCTCGCCGGCGACCGTCACCCGCGCGCCCGGCAGCGCGCTCACCGCGGCTTCGAGGCCCTGGCGCAGCGCGCCGAGCTCCTGGGCGTGCGCGGCGACCTCGCGGGAGGCCAGCTCGCAGGCCGCCCCGAAGGCGACGATGCCGGCGACGTTCTCGGTGCCGCCGCGCCGGTTCTTCTCCTGGTGCCCGGCGACGAGAGGGACGAGCGCGGCGCCGCGGCGCACGATCAGCGCGCCCACGCCCTTGGGGGCGTTGAGCTTGTGGCCGGAGAGTGCCATCAGGTCGGCCCCGAGGGCGGCGAAGTCGAGCGGGACCTTGCCGGCGGCCTGCACGGCGTCGGTGTGGAAGAGGACGCCCTTCTCGCGGCACAGGGCGGCGAGCTCGCGGGCGGGCTGCAGCGTCCCCACCTCGTTGTTGGCGTACATGACGCTGACGACGGCGGTCTCCGGGCGCAGGGCCGCGGCCACGGCTGCCGGGTCGACCCGGCAGCGCGCGTCGACGCCGACGTGCGTCGTCTCGAAGCCGCGGGCGGCCAGGTGGCGGGCGGCGCCGAGGACCGCCTCGTGCTCGACGGCGCCGACGACGAGGTGCCGCTTCTTGCCGCCCGACTGGTTCCAGGCGGCCTGCGCCGCGCCCTTGAGAGCGGCGTTGTCGGCTTCGGAGCCCGACGCGGTGAAGACGACCTCGGCGGGCTGGCAGCCGACCAAGGCCGCGGTCTGCTCGCGCGCGCGCTCGACGGCCCGGCGGGCGCGCTGACCGGCGGAATGCACGGAGTTGGGGTTGCCGAACTCGCCGCGCAGGTAGGGGAGCATCGCCTCGAGGACCTCGGGGCGCACCGGGGTCGTCGCGTTGTGGTCGAGGTAGACCGCGCCGCTCACTGGCCGAACCCGAAGCCCTTGAAGAGGTCTTCCTCGGCCTGGGGCTTCTCCGGGGTGCGCTCCTCGGACGACGGGGCGGCGCCCGGCAGGGCCCGGCCCTTGGCCTTGGCGGCCTTGTTCTCGATGGGCATCACGATGATCTTCTGCACGCCCTCCGAGAAGACGAGCATCCCCTCCTTCATGTCGAAGTAGAGGCGGAACGGGGAGCGCTCGCTCTGCGGCCGGTACGCCTTGCCCAGGTTGTCGCGCTCCTGCTCCCAGCCGGGGTTGTAGTGGAGCTCGCCGCGGATGTCCACCATGTTCTTGAGGACCGGCAGGCTGAAGCGGATGCGGTAGATGCCGTTCGAGTCGCTGACGCCCGCGTCGAAGGAGGAGGTCTGGAAGGCCGCCTCGCCCTTGTCGACGAACTGCTGCTCGCCCTTGGCCACCGCGCGCACCACGACGCCCTGGATGGGGTTGTCTTCGTAGTCCATCACGAGGCCCTGGATGTAGCCCTCGAGGAACAAGGACTTCTTGGGCATCGAGACGAACAGCATCTCCTTGGCCCCGGTCAGGCGGTCGGTCAGCGCCGTCTGGACGACCCGCCCTTCCGCGAAGTCCTTGAGGACGACCTTCTTCTTCTGGGAGCCCAGCTGCATGTTGGAGCAGCCGGCCGCGGCGAGCGCGGCGACGGCGGCCAGGGCGGCGGAGCGCGTCGTCATCCGGAGGCCTCCTGGCCCTCGCCCGGCTTGGCGCCGGGCGCCGGCGGGCGCATCGGGGGCATCTCGCCCGGCGGCGTCGTGTCGCAGCGGTTCTGCTTCATGGGCGGGTTCTTGATGAAGAAGACGACGCGGCGGTTCTTGGCCTTGTCCTCGACGGTCGCGTTCGGGCCCTTCGGGCGCGCGTCGCCGTAGCCGGCCGCGGCGACGCAGCCCGGCGGGAACTTGTGCACCCGGATCAGGTACTCGACGACCGTCGTCGCGCGCGCGCTCGAGAGCTCCCAGTTCGACCAGAAATAGTCGTTGTGGATGGGCACGTTGTCGGTATGGCCCTCGACGATGAGGTCGTGGCCCTTGTCGATGAGGCCCTTCAAGGTCGGCGCGACCTGGTCGAGGTGCTCCTTCATGGTGGGGGTCAGGTCCGCGAAGCCGCTCTGGAACTGGGGCAGGTCGCCCTTGTCCTCGAAGGAGATCTTGAGGCCGTCCTTGTCGAGCTTGGCCTCGCCGGCGATCTTCTCCTTCTCCATGACCTCCTTGATGTCCTGGTTGGCCTTCTGCATGTCCTTGCTCAAAGCCGCGGAGAGCGCGTACAGGATCACGAAGAAGCAGACCAGCTCGGTCATCAGGTCCGCGTAGTTGACGAGCCACGCGGGGGCGGGGTGCCCGATCTGGCAGACCTTGGGGTCCGACTCGTCGATGAAGCCCCGGGGCGCCTTCAGAGGCATGCGGGCCTACTTCCTCGGGGCCGGGCCCGCCGCCGGCGGGGCTCCGGGGGCGGCCGCCTCCGCGGCGGGCTGCTCGGTCTTGACGAGCACGCGCTGGGAGGGCTCGAGGTAGGCTTTGAGGTTCGCCTCGACGATGCTGGGCGTGGCGCCGCTCTGCAGGAGCAAGACGCCCCGGATGACGATCTCCTTGATGAGGAGCTCCTCCTCCGAGCGCCGCTTGAGCTTGCCGCCCATCGGCAAGAAGATCAGGTAGCCGGAGCCCAGGCCGTAGAACGCGGCCGCCAGCGCGAGCGCCATGCGGCGCGGCACCGCCGAGACGTCCTCGATGGAGGAGAGCATCATGATCATGCCGAGCACGGTGCCGATGATGCCGAACGCGGGCGAATAGGTCCCGAGCGCGTTGAAGATCTCGGCGCCGCCCTTGTGGCGCTCGCGGATGAAGCCGAGCTCGGTCTCGAGCATGTTGCGGATGAACTCCTGGTCCTGGCCCTCGAGGACCATCTGGAGGCCGCGCTTCATGAAGTCGTCCTCGAGCTTCGCGACGTCCTGCTCGATGGCCAGGAAGCCTTCCTTCTTGGCCTTTTCGGCCAGCGCGCGGAACGTGACCACGATGCCGGCGGTGTCCTCGACGCCCTGGAAGAGGACCTTGCGGGTGATCTTGCCCAGTCCGACGACCGACTTGAGCGGATAGTTGACCAAGGTGGCGCAGAAGGTCCCGCCCATGACCATCAGGAGGGCCTCGAGGTTCGCGAAGGGCTTGAATCCGGCCCAACCCTCGGCGTGATAGATCATGGCCACACCCATGCCGAAGAACGCCAGGATGCCCATGACCGTCCCGATATCCATCTATGCCCTCCGAGGGTGTCGGCTCAGGTCCGCTCGTACCCTTTGATGGGATTGGGGACCTTGCTTTCCGAATTGACTTTCCGTCGGTACTCTATCACCTTTTCGATGATTTCGTCCACGTTCTCCCGGACCACGTACCGGTTGCTGGTGGCGAGCTGGATGACGGTCTGCCCGGGGGCCGATTCCAGCGCCTCGATGAGCTCCGCGTTGAGG